>NZ_JNGB01000225.1:0-1608 GCF_001029355.1 Robinsoniella sp. RHS | reverse complement strand
TATCCAACGGTAGCTCCCGGCTCATAGGTGAGATCAGACAGATATACTGCCTTTTTCAGATTGATAACTTTCTCATCTGTTGTTTTCCCATCCCGTGCCGTTACTTTAACTTTTATCTGGGGATTTTCCCTGTGTATGGAAAATTCACCCTCTGCCGATTGGATTCCTTCCGCTTTTTGTGTTCCGCAGACAAGCTCCACCTTAGCTCCATTATCCTGGGCTTCTGCCTTAACCTGAACCGTGTCCCCTGAAATGTATTCTGTTATGGAATTTTCTTCGCCAAATTCTGCCGCAACGCTCTTCTCATTTAACAAAATATCCTGTAGGTTTACGTTTTCCTTATAGGGAAGTATTGCATTTATATTGTAAATTACTTTGTTGATGCCATCTGGTGCCGTAACAATAATTTTTATCAGATTTCTGCCTTTTTGCAGATTGGACGATACGGCTTCATTTTCTTTGGTAATAACATCATTAATAACAATTTTTATTTCGGCACCTGCATTTGGAACAGCAGCCAGTTCTAGTGTTGCGGCCCCCTCATCCAGCGTAGTCAGATATTTCAGTTTATCTGCTTCAAAATTTTCTATATCTTTTCCATTAATTTGTATGCCTGTTAAGAAAGCTGAAGTATCTGCTTCATAGTTTACATGGACCATATGCTGTTTCACGGTCATGCCGTCTTTTGCCGTTACCCGGATATAATAGGAATTCAATCCATTTACAAATGATACCGGTACGGACCAGGTGTTTCCATTCTTTGTCAAAGACAGCTCTTTCCGATATTCCCCTTCCAGTACATCCACTTTACCAATTCTGTCATTTGCCGTTATCACAAGGTTTCCACTTGTTTTGCCTGCCTCTGCATTCAGAAAATAGCTCTTTTCCTGTGGCCGCTGTTCTGAAAATCCTAATTCATCTAAGGCAATCTGATCAATCTGAGTGTTACTGTCTTGTATCATTTTGATATGAATCACGTAAATATCCGTGTCACTTCGTTTGATTGTATAAGTATCACCATTGTCTATTGGAATTACAATATCGTCGGAATTTTTAAGTTCTCCTTCCAATTGCATCCCATTTCTGCTTATTTCTATCAATCCAACTTCGTTATTAACGGATTCATACGATAGCTCTGCTTTCTCCAGTTCAACCGGGATATTGAATGTAAATTCTTTTTGGTCCCCGCCTTTATTATAAAGCTGCTGCCCATTTAGCTTTAAAGATTTTAATTCCGCTGTTGCTTCACCTTCTCCAATTACTGTTTCTGCTGCTGCAGGTATCCCTGGTGTTCCATATTGGTCAACAGGATAGATCTGGCAGGTCAATACCCCTGTCTCTTCTGCTTCTATGGATGGCTCCGCCGTGACAACCGTTTTACCGCTCTGGGCAAAATTCCACCGATAAAGCGTCTCTCCCTCACTGTCCCCGTCCGGGTCTTCAAAGTCATAAAGGAGGCTTACCTTGTCGCCTGCCTGGTAATTTTGTTCCTGAAATGCCAGGTTGGCTGCACTGGGCTTTTGATTTTCAAATCCGGTAAATGAAACCGGCTCTAATGCCTCCACTTCCTCATACGTCAGGGATGCATCCCCCATTTTGAGTCCGGTA
>NZ_JNGB01000224.1:0-2201 GCF_001029355.1 Robinsoniella sp. RHS | reverse complement strand
GGCTTCTATTATAGCTATCGGTACCGCTGGTGAGTTCCGGGAAATTCAACACCATTCTTCCCAGTGGCAGAAATGTACTCTGAGCTGCACATGGGGCGCTCCAGATTCTCTTCGTCTCTTCTTCAATGGTCTTAAAGATCGCTAATCGTTCTTCATCGGAGATTCCTTCCCGATAAGCATCCACTAATTTCTGGCGCACACTCTGATACCCCAGCAAACGTTCTTCCGGAGAATTGCCGTAGCTGCCTTCCCCGCCTTCCGATAAATCTTCACCGTATTGGGGATCTCCTGACCAGAAAGTAGAATGATTGAGCTGAAATACATCCTCTGCCACTCCGCCATTTTCCTTCACTGCAAACACCCCGTTTCCCAAAGGGGTTCCCCAGGATCCTGTCCTATTTTTCTCTGGCACTCCCAGATCCAGCCGTAGCCTTGTCCAGTCTTCATCCCCCGATACCGTCGTAGATGATATAGAAGGTATGTCTTCTGGTGCTTGGGCAGCAAACACGCTGACACTTGGGATGAACATGCTTCCCATGATACACAGTGAGGTACCAATTGCAGTAAGCCTTAGCCGTAACTTTTTCTTTTGCTTCATTTCTCTCCTCCAAATTTTTTGCAAATTTACGGATACCGTTTCCGTATGATTGTATTATATAGACAAATTACCCCAAAATATATTCTTATATTTATCCTCTTTGTTTATTTTTTTGTTTTATCTTGTTTGCTTGGTAAATATTGTATTTATTATTACGGCATTTTTACCACATACGCATGTTTTTTAGTTAATGTTTTAAATATATGATACAAATTAATTTAACGACACCATTAAGTTCTATCAAATAAGCCGAAACCACAAAGAACACCAAAAAAAGAGCACATCAAAACTTTTACATTTTGATGCACTCCTTCTATTATTATAAGGTCTTTTCTATACTTTCCCAGTAACAATAATGTTATAAGAAACTCTTAAATATGAACTTCAGATAGCACATGGCGGAATCATAATATTGCGTTTAATCACCTTTCCCTTTTGCATTCTATGAAAATAAAGCAATGAAATTATTACTCATTGAAATGAATAAAATATAGATTATATTTCACATTTAAATGTTTGTCGCCCACTTGTCGCCCACTTGTAGGCTACTTGTCAACATCGATGTTCTTTGAACATCTTTTTACTTCTGTGTTATGAATATTCTGACAAAAAGAAATCCCGCAAGTACAGTACTTACGGGATATTTTTATACTATTATACAATTCCCTGTGCGTTCATAGCATCTACAATTTTTTCAAATCCTGCGATGTTAGCACCTAATACATAGTTGCCTTCCTGTCCATAACGTTTTGCAGCGTCTGACATATTATGGCAGATATTAACCATGATTCCCTGCAACTTGGAATCCACTTCTTCGAATGACCAGCTCAGTCTTTCGCTGTTCTGTGACATTTCAAGTGCGGAAGTAGCAACACCACCTGCATTTGCAGCCTTACCAGGAGCAAAGATTACGCCGTTTTCCTGAAGGTATTTTGTTGCTTCCAGTGTTGTAGGCATGTTTGCACCTTCGCATACTGCGAAGCAGCCGTTGGCTACTAATGTCTTAGCATCTTCTACATCCAGTTCATTCTGTGTCGCACATGGAAGGGCAATATCAACTTTTACTGTCCATACGCCTTTGCCTTCATGGTATTCTGCATTTGGTCTGTAGTTTTTGTATTCTGTCAATCTTGCACGTTTTACTTCTTTAATCTCTTTTAATACATCAACGTCAATTCCATCCGGATCATAAACCCAACCGGTAGAATCACTTACTGTTACAACTTTAGCACCCAGCTGATGTGCTTTCTGGGTTGCGTAGATTGCAACATTTCCGGAACCGGATACTGCTACGGTTTTGCCTGCTAATTCTTTTCCGTTGATCTTTAATAATTCTTCTGTTAAATATAATAAACCATATCCGGTAGCTTCTGTTCTTGCTAAAGATCCACCGTAGGATAAACCTTTACCTGTTAATACGCCTTCGTAAACGCCGCGGATTCTCTTATACTGTCCGAACATGTATCCGATTTCTCTTGCACCTGTTCCAATATCTCCTGCCGGCACGTCTGTATCAGCGCCAATATATTTGCAAAGCTCTGTCATAAAGCTCTGGCAGAATGCCATAACTTCTCTGTCTGATTTGCCCTTAGGATCAAAATCA
>NZ_JNGB01000223.1:0-5567 GCF_001029355.1 Robinsoniella sp. RHS | reverse complement strand
AATTGTAGTGGTCGGAGGCATCAATATTGATATTACATTAAATCTAGATGAGCTGCCTCATTCCGGAAAAGCAGTCAGCACAAGCCGTTCCACTACTTTCCCGGGAGGGAAAGGGGTAAATCAGGCAATCGGCGCTGCCCGCCTGGGTCATCCCGTCTCCCTGATCGGCAAGGTTGGAACTGACTATGATTCCGCTCTGATTTACAGTGCTATGAAGGAAAATGGTGTAGATATACAGGGAATCGGAAGGGATCTTAGCGCCAGCACGGGAAAAGCTTACATACATGTACAAAATGACGGGGAAAGTACGATTTCTATCCTTACCGGGGCAAACCAGAATGTGACAGCCCAGGATATTATAAATAATGAACGGCTATTTGAAAATGCGGGTTATTGCCTGCTGCCAACCGAAATACCGGATTTTACTATTGAGACAGCAGCACAAACCGCAAAAAAGTACGGCGCCAGGACTATCCTAAAGCCGACACTTCTGGATCGGATACCCGATTCTATTCTTAAAAATATTGATATTTTTATACCAAACCAGATCGAAATGATTTCTCTCTGTCCGGGCATCCGTACACTTCCCGAACAGGCAGACTGTTTTCTAAGTAAAGGCGTAAGCACCGTGATTATCACCCTTGGACACCGGGGATGCTACGTTAAATCAAACGGTCTTGAGCGTTATTATCCGGCTGTTGGTTTTGTATCTGTTGACAACACAGGCGCCGCAGATGCCTTCATATCTGCTCTTGCCTCTTATCTTCTGTATGGTTACAGCCTGGATGAAGCCATACGGATTGCCAGTTATGCCGCAGGGTTCTGTACTTCCAGGCAAGGGGTTGTACCTGCGCTGATTGACCGGAGCTCATTGGAAACTTATATAAAAAAGGTGGAACCAGATCTGATACATCGATGAATTTACAATTCTTGTAATTTTCTTCTTGACAACTATTCTTGTCATTGCTATACTGTCTTTGACAAGAATAATTGTCATTTTGACTTAATTCTTTGTCACTCCATGGATTATAAAAATTGTTATAAGAAAGGGGATGATCATATGCCCTTATACAATCGCTTGAAAGAATTCCGCGCAAAGCTGGGAATTAACCAGCAGCAACTGGGAAGCCTGGTAGGTGCATCCAGGCAGACAATCAGTTTGATTGAACGGGGCGATTATTCCCCCTCAGTAACTTTAGCACTTAAAATAGCCAAAGTCTGCGGGGTTGGTGTTGAAGAAATATTTAGTTATGAGGAGGGAGAAGATGATGAAGAATAGAAAAAGGATTGTCTTAATCCGCTTTTTTCTAGTCATTTTTCTGGCAGGTGTACTCGGAGGAATCGCGGGTTATCTTTTTGCTTCAACTGAAGCTAGTTTAACCAGTGTGGGGAATACGGTATCCGGCATCTTGATTCGATACTCCATTTATATGAGTGTTGTGTTTGATGCCATAGCCCTTTTGATTTCCTACGTTTTATACCGTATCTCTAAAAAGGAATTCAAGTTGTGGGATCAGGAAGATTCCGATTCCATCATTCAGACGGAACGAAAGCTTTCCATTTCCCTGATGGCAAGTGAAATCGGTCCTATTCTGGCAATGATCGCTTTCTGTATCGGAATTATAGACATTCACAAAGGGGGCGCAGCCACCCAGCTGATCTGCATGCTGGCATTTATCACGTTGTCACTTGCATTAGCACTCCTTCAGCGGAAGATTATCGGGCTGGATCAGGAAATTAATCCGGAAAAGAAAGGGGATCCTCTGGATTTCAACTTTCAGAAACAATGGTTGAAAAGTTGTGATGAACAGGAAAAGCAAGTTGCTTATAAGTCAGCTTACAAAGCGTTTCGCATTTCACAGATCTTTTATGTGTTCATCCTGATTTTTTTAATCCTGCTGGGTCCATCATTTGAAATTGGAACCCTTCCCTTTTTAATCGTTGGTGCAATATGGTTATTACAGGTTATGGTATACTCCATTACCTCTTTAAAACTTTCAAAACCCAAAAATCATTAGCAACAGAAAGGACATATTATGGTTGAAATTAAAAATCTTTCTAAAATTTATCACCTGAACAAGAAGCAGCAAAAAGAACAAAAAGCAAAGAACACTAAAAAAACAGCAGTTTCCGATCTTAATCTGGAGGCTCATGAAGGAGAGATCTTCGGCCTTCTGGGTACAAACGGCGCCGGCAAAACCACTACCCTTCGTTGTATGGCTACGCTCCTGAAGCCTTCCAGCGGCAGCATATCCGTATGTGGATATGACACTATAAAGGATTCCGCCAAAGTTCGTGAAAATATAGGATTTTTAACAAATGAGATCAAACTGGATCCTCAGTTTTCACCAAAATACCTCATGGGATTTTTCGGAAAACTGCACGGGCTCTCAGAAGAAACCATCAACCAGCGCAGGGATGAGCTTTTCAAACATTTCGGAATAAAGGAATTTGAAAACAAGAAAATAGAAGAACTGTCCACCGGTATGAAGCAGAAAGCCGCCATTGCAGTAAGCTTAATTCACGATCCCAAGGTAATCATCTTCGATGAACCCACAACAGGACTGGATATCATTACGGCACGTGCAGTTACTGATTATCTGCAGAAGCTGAAAAAAGAAGGTAAATTAATTATCATGTCTACGCATATCATGTCCGAAGCAGAGAAGCTCTGTGACCGTATTGCGATTATTATTGACGGAGAATTAACAATAGAAGGTACACTGGAAGATATTTTAAACCAGACAGGATGTGACGATCTGGAGGATGCTTTCTTTAAACTGTACCAGACTTATGGAAAGGCGGTATAAACATGAACGGAACAAAAGCAATTTATTGCAAAGAATTAAAGCGTGTCTTCAAAGATTCAAAAATGATCTTCTCACTATTTATCCTTCCCGTTGTACTTATGGTTGGAATTTACAGCCTCATGGGTTATTTGGGCAATAAGGAATCACAGAATACCAAAGAGCATGTTGCCACGGTTTCTATTCAGAATGCACCGGAAGATATGGCCGGACATATGGCGGATTTTATCGGTAAAGCAAATGTTTCCTATCTGAAAACAGACGAAACTCTGGATGCTGCAAAAGATGACATTTATAACGGTAAGCTCGATCTGCTGGTAGTCTTTCCTCAGGATTTCAGCCAGCAGATTGCAAATTATAAAGAGGGGGATCCGATTCCTGACATTCAGACTTTTTATAATCCGTCAGAAAATTATTCCCAACATGCCCACGACGAATTCACAACATCCCTGAACGGATATCAGAAGGCTTTATTGGCTGACCGGCTGGGTAACCTGGATATGATAACCATATTTACAATTGACAACACGAATCAGAATTCCATTATTCAGGATGATGCTAAAGCTTCCGGTCAATTCCTTGCCATGCTGCTGCCTTACCTGGTAACTATCCTTTTATTTGCAGGAACGATGTCACTGGGTACCGACTCGATTACCGGCGAAAAAGAACGCGGTACTCTGGCCAGCATGTTAGTAACACCAATCAGCCGTTTTGAAATAGCCCTTGGCAAGCTTCTGGCACTAATGACGCTGTCCATTATGTCCGCTTCCGTATATATTATTGCTTTAACTGTTTCTCTTCCCAAGTCCATGGCATCTATGGGTGCGGAAAATATGACGGTTACCTTTACTGCGGGGCAGATTATTATGATTGCTGCAATTATCATAGCTCTTGCATTTTTATATGTGGCACTGGTTGGAATTGTATCGGTATTCGCCCGCACTGTGAAAGAAGCAGCATCTTATGTAACTCCTTTATACATCATTGTTATTGTTGCAGGACTTTTTACCATGATTTCTCCATCCTCAGGACACGCAACTTACGAATACCTGATACCAATCTATAACTGCAGTATAGCACTTGGCGAAATCTTTACCAGAGAATTAACTGTACTTCACTTTGCCATGACTCTTGGAATTACCGTTCTGGTGGGCGGTGCAGTAACTGCAATCATTGCAAAAGCATTCAGCAGCGAACGCATCATGTTTAATGCTTAAATAAATACAGACAGCAACAGCGCGGACGATATGTTCCGCGCTGTTTTCATTAACCTTTTCATAAATGCTTTCATGGTTACTTTCTTTAAGGCTTTCGTTAATGCTTTCATGGTTACTTTCTTTAAGGCTTTCTTTAATGCTTTCATGGATGCTTTCTTTAATGCTTTCATGGATGCGCTCTTTAATGCTTTCATGGATGCTTTCGTAAATGCTTTCGTAAATGCTTCCATTCATGCTTTATTTAATTAATTTTTTCGTTTACTCTTTAATTTATTTTATATTTCGTTATATCATGACAGCAAAGAAGGACTGCATCCTTCCCTTTCCAGCGGATCCTTGAAGCATCCGCGCTGGACCAGACATTTAGTATCGGATTATAGAATTCTTTGGTACAGTTTTTTACAGTATCATCCAGATCCTTTACCGGACAGTTTTCACAAGGTTCCTCCCTGTCAAAAAATTTACGGTAACAGCACATGCCTTCTCTTACATCAGGCACCAGCGATTTTGTCTTTTGGTTGATATAATACATCTCATAAGATTCTGCACCGATTACATAAATCCAGGAATTCTGATTATCCAGGATATTCTGCATCCCCTCCAATGTCTGAACCACACTGTCCTGTGCACGTTTCTTTAACAGAAAAGTACTTAGTATTTCACTGGTAAAAATTAGTGTCGTGATCTGCTCCTGGGTCCAGAACCTGTTCATCCTGCATTCATCGAAACCAACATATCCTTTGAACTCTCCATTGTCTGTTATGGCACACTGAAGCATAGACTTAATCCCCTGTGGTTCCAGAATAGCCTTTTGTTTCGGCGGTAATTCCATAATATCCCTGCAGTAGAAGATTCCATCTTCGTTAAAATTTACTACATAGTTTCCTCCCAGATCAAAATCATAAGACACATGCTTCAGATTATCAATTTCTTCCTTCACACCGGTATTACACCACTCAAAGGTATTGCTGCAATACCGGTCATCCTCTGTATTTTCAAATATGTATGCGCGGCTTACATTAAACTGATGCCCTACAATTTCCAGAATCGCGCTTACCGCAGCTTCCACATCAATGGATTTATAAAGTATTTTAAATATATACTCAACCAGCTTACTGTTCAGGGTGTTCCCCATGCCTTCGTTAGAGTCAATTTTTTCATTTACTGCCGTTGGCATCGAGACAGGTATTCCCGGAAATCCGTCGCCAATTGAATCGTCATAATGTACATACTGATTCTTACCCTGCTTTTTCGCCTGATACAAAGCATAATCTGCCTTCTTATAAAGCTCCTGGAAATGCTGACCGTCATTCGGAAATACAGAGATTCCTATGCTGCAGGATATGGATTTATCCCAGCTCTCCTGCATAGGCAGATTGCGAAATGCCTCAACCACCTGACGTGCTTTCTCAAACACCAGTGCATTTCCAGGAATATCCTTAATAAAAGCAATAAATTCATCTCCGCCTATACGTCCTACAATATCAGACTCACGAAACAGTTTCCGCACATCTGATGTGATCTCTACAAGAAATGCATCCCC
>NZ_JNGB01000222.1:0-18893 GCF_001029355.1 Robinsoniella sp. RHS | reverse complement strand
ATTACAGCATCTTCAGGACGATTTGAAATCAAAGGAAACTGCCAGGTGCTGATTACGACTATTCCATGAAAATAATCAAAGTTATGAAAAAGGAGAAAAAGCTTATGAGGAAAAAGTTAGTAGCAAGTCTGTTATCTGCAGCAATGTTAGTAAGTTCTGTTCCGGGAGTTGCAATGGCAGAGCAGGCAGATGTAAACAGCAGCAGCCAGGTAATGGCTGAGATCTATGTATCAGCGGGTACAGAGCCTGGAACAGGAAACGGGTCGGAGGAAAAGCCCTTTGCAAGTATGGAAGAGGCAAAACAGGCGGTACAGGGATTAAATGACAATATGACCGGAGATATCGTTGTTTATTTTGATGACGGGGAATATCTTCTGGACAGTACGGTTGCTTTTAATCAGGAAGATTCTGGGAGCAACGGACACAAAATAATTTACAAAGCAAAAGATGCCGGGAAAGCAGTACTCACCTCAGGACTTCAGGTTACCGGGTGGGAAGATGCAAATGATGAAAACCGTCCCGGGCTTCTGGCAGCGGATGCGGACATTGATAATACCAGACAGTTTTATGTGGATGGAGAAATGGCAGTCCGTGCAAAAGGAAAAATAAAAGGTGAAATGGTCCGTAGCGGAGAGAAAACCACGTATACTACATACAATGGAAACCATGATGCTTATACGGGCTTTCGCTGTGCCAATACAGATATTCTAAACTGGAGAAATCCCGACAATATTGAATTTATCTGGGATATCAGCTGGGCACACCGGATTTCACCTGTTAAATCAATTACAAAACTGGATGACAGCAACAGCTTTATTGAAATGGAGTGGGATTCCTTTAAAACCGGGCAGATTGCAGGGGGAGTCCAGATTAACAGAGGACCTGATTATGTGGAAAATGCCTATGAACTGTTGGATGAACCGGGGGAATGGTACTTTGACGGCCAGGAAAAGAAGATCTACTATATGCCAAAAGCAGGACAGGATATGAGCCAGACACAGGCCATTATTCCAAGTGTGGAAAATTTAATTACTCTGGAGGGAAGTCTGGATGACAGTGTATCCGATATCAGTTTTGAAGGCTTTGGATTTTCCTACAACACCTGGCTCTATCCCAGTGCAAAGGGATGGCCGGAGCAGCAGGCTAACTTTGCCCATGACCCAAGAGAAGATTTCAATATGCATGCATATTCTCTGGCACCGGGAGCGGCAATTGTTACTAAGATGGCAAAGGGAATTACTTTTGACCGCTGTACGTTTCAGAATCTGGGATCAGCCGGAATCAATATGCTGGATGGTTCTGTAGGCAATACAGTTAAAAATAGTGTATTTAAAGATATATCGGCAGGCGGGGTACTCGTAGGAGGTGTCAGTATTACTGAAGCACATCCTTTAATGCCGGGGGATACCATTGAAAATCATATTAAAAACAAAACACCTCATGATGAACGTTTGATTGTAAAAGACAATACTATCTCGAATAATTACTTTAACGGAATCGGTACAGAATATAAGGGAAGCATTGCAGTTGTGGCAGGCTATACGGATGGAACCGTTATTAGGAATAATACAATTCGTGACGTGGCTTATTCCGGTATTTCCGTAGGCTGGGGCTGGGGGTTCTGGGATCAGGGCGGACGTTATAAACCGGACGGCACGCCGGATAATGAAACTCCTGCGGCATATCCGGTATTTCCACTTGGAGATGCAGCGGTTTCCCAGAATAATGTAATTGATAATAATGATATCTCCCAGTGTATGATGAAGCTTCATGACGGAGCCGGTATTTACACGCTTGGGGATATGCCGGGCAGCAGCATTAAAGGCAATTTGATCCACGATAATGTAGGCTGGCCGGGAGGTATTTACCTGGATGAGGGCAGCGGAGGAATGACCGTAGATCAGAATATTACATATAATGTACAGGTAGATCTGAATCATAATGTGCGTGAGCATACCTATGGATACAAGGCTGATCATTATGTAGATGGCGGCAATAATTATTATGGAGTATCACCGGAAAACGACCGTTATCCAGTGGAACTGGCAGCAAATGCCGGAGTACAGGAAGATGGCGGAGAAATCATTATTCCAATTGAGTTAAATAAACTTACAGCACCGGAATTTATTTCATCCGGGGATAAAGTGATGCTGGAGGGAAACTTTGGTAAAGAAACCGGAAAAGTGGTACTGAATGGAGCCGATGGTCCGGTATACCTGGATGCCCAGTCCGGTAATATCATCAGCTGGACAGCTAAAAAAATTCTTTTGCGTATGCCGGGAGGTGTTGTAAGCGGTAACGTTTATATTGAAAGTGCCGAGGGAATCCAGAGTAATGCAAAGAAAATTAATGTAGGTAATTTTTCAGAAGAACTGTTTAAAGATGACTTTGAAAATTATGATACAGGTAAATTAGCGGATCAGGAATCTGCTGTAAACCGCTATACAGCCATTATGGACAGCGCTTATGTAGAGGAAAATGAGGACGGAACGCAGTTTCTGCGTATTAATAAGTCAGGCGGCTCCGATGCCCGACTTGAAAAAGAAGCGGACTGGCAGGATGTTATGCTATCCATGGACTTGAGATATGATGTGAATCCACAGGATTTTGGAGGATTCTTCCTTTCTCCCAGATTCAAAGATCACGGCAACAAATATCTGGTTCTGCTAACACCTAATTACAGTAATGGTCTGGGTTACCAGCAGTATGTAGATGGCAATCTGAACGGACCTGGCGGGGGTGGAAAATACAGCTATCATGTTGGTACCTGGTACAGTACCAAAATTGCCATTGTTGGACAGGAAATGAAAGTAAAAGTATGGGAAAAAGGAAAGCCGGAACCCTCATTATGGAATTCTACCACAACATTCTCCGGTGTGGATAAAGGCGGACTTCTGGTACAGCTGACCAGTTTAAGAGACGGGGAGAAGGCAAGCATTGATAACCTGAGTGTGAATGGATATCAGGCCGGCGTAACAGAAGATGTGTCAGCCGACCGAACATCACCTGTAACAACCGCTTCCCTTTCCGGAAACCGGAATATGGAGGGTAAAGGAACTTATAACAGTCAGGTTCAGGCAGTTCTGTTTGCAGAGGATAGCGATTCAGGCGTAGCTGATATAGAGTACCGGCTGGATGACGGTGAATATACTTCCTATACAGAACCACTTTTATTTGGAACAAACGGTGACTATGTATTGTCTTACCGTGCAGTAGACAGAGCAGGAAATATAGAAAAAACCAGAACAATCCGTTTTACGGTGGATTTACAGCCAGGTGAGATCATTTTTGAAGACAATTTTGAGGCGTATGATGCCGGTACACTTACCGATCTGAATACAAAAGAATATACCACTATTAATGGGGATGCAATTGAAATTGAAGAACAGGAATCAGGAAAGCTTTTAAAATTAAACGGAATTGGCCAGGATGTGAGACTAATGCACAAGGCGAATTGGGCAAGTACGGTGATGACCTTTGATTATAAGTTTCAGAATCCGTTGGGCGGCCTGGAAGGTCTTTATCCAAGCAACTACTTCCAAAATCTGAGTCCGGACAGCATGTACGCATATCCAATGCTGCCAGGCTGGGGCGGTATTCTCCTGCAGCAGAATGTAAATGGAAATGCAAACAATATAACTGGAATCAGTAATGATGTTTACCCGTTACAGGCAGATACATGGTACAAGGTAAAAATGCAGACATCCGATGATCATATGGCAATTAAAGTCTGGACCAGGGATGCCGAAGAGCCGGAAAACTGGATGGCAGAACGTGACGTTAGCGGATTGAGCGGCGGCGGGGGCCTCTACTTCTCCTTCTCAGGCAAAGCAGGTGAAAATGCTGCATACATAGATAATGTTGAAGTCAGAGGATTTGAGACAAGTTCAGAAGTAACCAGAGTCATTTTTGAAGCAGAGCCACAGAATGCAACAGTTTCCATAACAGATAACCAACCGGAAGCGGATGGAAGTTATTTATTGCCCGGAGGTTTTTACACTTATACCGTTTCTGCAGACGGATACATGGATTTGACAGGTACACTGGAAGTAAACGGTGAAATCACAAAGAGCATCTATGCATCGCTTCAGAGAGAACCGGTATCCAGGGATCAGTTGGACCAGCTGATCGAACAGGCATGTGCAATTACAGATGACGAACTGAAGAAATATACGGATGATAGTGTAAAGGCATTTAAAAATGCCCTGGATGCAGCAGTAAGACTCTCAGAAGATGCGTTCCAGCCGGAAGTAGATGCAGCAGCACAAGCCCTGGATGCAGCAATAAAAGGGCTTACGGAAAAGCCACCGGTTGTGAGAGATCAGCTGAACACATTGATTCAAAGGGCAAGGGCGTTTACAGATGCTGAATTACAAAAGTATACAGATGACAGTGTAAGAGTATTTAAAAATGCTATGCAGTCTGCCATCGGGCTTGCCGCAGATGCATCACAGGAGGAAGTTGACCGGGCAGCAAGAGTGCTGGATACTGCTATAAAAGGGCTTGTTAAGAAACCGGATGTGACAGTTCCCCAGCCGATTGATGTGTCAAAACTGGCAGTCAGCAGCATTTCACGTCAGACACATACTGGAAAAGCATTGAAACCGTCAGTAACAGTTAAATATGGAAGCAAAGTGTTAAAAGAAGGAACCGATTATACCATTTCCTATAAAAACAATGTAAACCCAGGAAATGCCCAGTTCATTCTCACTGGAAAAGGCGGCTATAAAGGCAGCATTACAAAGACATTCGTAATCGCAGCAAAAAAAGGAAAGATCTATACAGTGGGAGATTACCAGTACAGAGTCTTAAATTCATCTGTAAAATCGGGAACGGTAAGATTCTTAAAGCCGGTGAAGAGAACCTTAAAAAAAGCCAGAATTCTGTCTTCAGTTAAGATTGGAAATTACAGTTATAAAGTAACGGAGATTGGAAAAGAAGCATTTAAGAATAATAAGAAATTAACTTCCGTGATAATTGACAAGAATGTAAAAGTAATCCATAGTTATGCTTTTTCAGGCGCCAAGCAACTGAAAAGCATTACTGTAAAATCCAAAGTATTGAATAAGGTATATAAAAATACATTTAAGAACATTCATAAAAGAGCGGTTATCCGGGTTCCTTCTTCTAAACTGAGAGCATACAAGAAACTGATGCCAAATAAAGGACAGAGTAAAACCGTTGTAATAAGAAAGTAAGGAAAGTATCAAATCTGCAATGCAGACGGCAGTTCCGGGATTACCGGTACTGATTAAATTCATCGTGCAAGGGAGAGCCTGTCCATACAGGTTCTTCCGGACGATGAGAGGCCAGAAATTAGACAGCCTGTTTATTACAGCATCTGCAGTGTGATTTAAAATCAGAGGAAACTGCCAGGTGCTGATTACGGCTATTCCATAAAGCTGTTTTGTAAACAATTTACGAAGCTTCATCAGAGTGTGTCTAAAAAATGAAGGCAGCAATATGCAGCAAATGTCTGCAGACGTGTTTCGTTATTTTAGATATGTTCCGGGAGCATAAGAAGGGATATGGGAAAAGATATGGGAAAAGGTATGAGGAGTAGAGCAATGGCTGCAGTGCTTGCAGCATCATTAATAGTAAGTGCTTTGTCAGTGTATGATGTAGGATATGCCAAAGAAGAGAGTTTGAATGATCCGGTTATGGCTGAGATTTATGTATCTCCATCAGGCAGTGCACAGGGAAGCGGTGAGAGAGATGACCCGCTTGGATCTATGGATCAGGCAAGAGAAAAAATAAGATTAATGAATCAGGATATGACCGGTGATATACTGGTGTATTTTGATGAAGGCGATTACTTTATGGATCGTGAGGTGCCGTTTCAATATGACGATTCCGGCACCAATGGGTATCAGGTAATTTATAAAGCTATGGAAGGAAGCAAACCGGTATTTACCTCGGGCAAAGAAGTAACCGGATGGACGGATGCACAGGATCCCAAGCGTCCGGGCCTGATGAAGGCGCAGGCTTCGGGAGTGGAAAATACCAGGGAGCTTTACGTGAACGGAGAAATGGCGGTCAAGGCCAAAGGTCAGGTTCCCGGAAGTATAGAAAGAGCCGGAGAATACGAAAATTATACCACGTATAGCGGAACCCACAAGGCGTACCGTGGATATAAGAGCAATGCCACTGATATGATAAACTGGAAAAACATACAGGACATTGAATTTGTATACGACATTCTCTGGGTACACCGGATCTCACCAATTGAGTCTATTAAGGCGATGGGGGATAATGAAATCTACATTGAAATGGACTGGAATTCCTTTCGTCTAAACCAGATCGCAGGCGGAAACCAGGTTCATGCTGATGTTCCAAGCTACATTGAGAATGCTTATGAACTACTGGACGAGCCGGGAGAGTGGTACTTTGATAAAACAGATAAGACCATTTACTATATGCCAAAAAAAGGGCAGAATATGGATCTTGCAGAGGTAATAGTTCCAAGTACCGAGCAGTTTATCACCGTGCAGGGAGATCCAGACCGTAAAGTAAAAGACATCACCTTTGACGGTCTTTCTTTTGAATATAATACCTGGCTGTATCCAAGTCTGTATGGATGGTCGGACCAGCAGGCAAATTTTGCCCACAATCCGGAAGAGACAGAAAATATGCATGGTTATTCCCTGACACCTCAGGCAGCGATAGAGACGAGAATGAGTAAGAATATTACATTTTCCGGCTGTCATTTTCAAAATATTGGTTCCGGGGCAATCAGTCTGTTAAAAGGATCTGAAAATAATGTGGTTGAAAAGTGTGTATTCCAGGATATATCCGGGGGCGGAGTGCTGATCGGCGGAGTGAACATAAACGATGCACATCCTGTTGAACTTGATGATAATGCTACCTTGGATGAGATCAAAGAGGCAATGCAGAAGCACGCCGATAATCCAGAGCAGTCGCCTCATGATGAGAGGAGTATTGTAAAAGACAACGTGGTTACCAACTGTTACTTTAATCGAATCGGAACAGAATACAAAGGCAGCATAGCGGTATTGGCAGGCTATACAGATGGAACCGTGATTACACATAACACCATTAAAAATGTGGCATACTCAGGAATTTCCGTAGGCTGGGGCTGGGGCTTCTGGGATCAGACAGGCAGGACGGAATCTACGGAAGCAGGTGAGATTACGCCGGATTATTACCCTGTATTTCCACTGGGTGATGCGGCTGTGTCCAGAAATAATATTATTGAGTACAACGACGTGGGATATTGTATGACGAAGATGCATGACGGAGGAGGTATTTATACCCTGGGAGACATGCCGGGCAGCAGTATTTCTTACAACAGCATCCATAACATGTCCAGCTGGCCGGGAGGTTTATATCTGGATGAGGGAAGCGGCGGCATGAAGGTTGAGGGAAACATCAGTTATGATACACCATATACCTGCTTTTATAATATAAGAGAATTCACCTGGGGACACCGGATGGATCAGCCGGATTTCAAAGAAAATTATTGGAATACCGCACCGGAAAGTGATGCTTATCCCCACGAACTTGCTGAACAGATCGGTATCGAGAAAACATATGAAAATATACGTCCAAAGGAACTGGACACAGTAACTGCACCGGACTATATAAAGGCCGGGGACAGGGTTATCCTGCAGGGCTATTTTGGGGATGAAACGGGTAAAGTTATCATGACAGGACCGGATGGAGAAATATCTGTGACAGGAGATTCGCCTTATCTGGTCAGCTGGGATAAAAATAAAATAGTATTCCTGGTTCCCGGCGGTGTTTCAAGCGGGAGCATTTATGTGGAAGCAGCGGATAAAACCCAAACCAATAAGGATAAAAAACTTACCGTATTTGGTGGGGAAAAGGAACTGTTTGGAGATGACTTCGAAGAGTATACCAGCGGAAAGTTAAATAACCAGCAGAATGCCGTAGAAAAATATTCTTATCTGCATGACCGTATTAGTGTTGCAGAGGAGGATGGAAACAAGATTCTCAAAATGAATTCAGATGGTACTGATACTTATCTTACAAAAGACGCAGACTGGGAAAACGTAAAGATTTCTTTTGATTACCGGTTTGATTCGGATACAAAAGATTATGGCGGTATCTATATTTCACCACGGTATCAGAATAAGGAAAACAGGTATCTGGCAAATCTGCTTCCTCATTTCCGAAATGGTATTTTCTATCAACGCTATTTGAACAATGGATATTCCGAACATGGTGATACAAACTTCAGTTATGAGGTGGGGATCTGGTATTCCATAAAAATGGAAATGACAGGGGATAACCTGCTGGTCAAAATGTGGAAGCGGGGAGAAAAGGAACCTACTGAGTGGACAGGAAGTGCAAACTTTGGAGGGTTAAAAAAAGGCGGAATCTTTTTACAGTATTCCGATTCATCCGGTGAAAATACAGCGTTTTCCAGTTTTGACAATCTTCTGGTTACCACGGCTGAGGAAGGTGTAACAGAAGATCTTGGACAGGATCTGGAAGCTCCTGTAACGAAAGCGGAAGTAACAGGTGAAAAGACAGAGTCAGGCGAATATATTAATCAGGCAAGAATTGAATTAAAGTCTGAGGACAGCTCTTCGGGAGTTGCGGGAATCCGCTGCCAGATAGATGGAGGAGAGTTACAGGATTATACAAAGCCTGTTGAAATTTCCAAAGAAGGCGCATTTAAGCTTACGTTTTATGCATACGACCGCGCGGGCAACAAAGAAGAACCAAAGGAAGTAACCGGAAATGTAGTTCAGGGAGAGGTTATCTTTGAAGAGAATTTTGACAAATACGGTGAAGGAATGTTTACCGATCCGGATGAAATAGGATATCAGCTGACAAACCCGGAACAATTCCTGATTGTAACCGATCAGTCCCAAAGTGGAAATGCTCTGAAAATACAGGGAAAGAAGAATACGGCAGTTCGTATGACAAAGCAGGACAGCTGGGATGGTACCGTGATGACGTTGGATTTCAAATACCAGGAAGAACTGGGTGGAATTGAAGGTCTTTATGTAAGTAACTATTACCAGTCCTTCAACCCGGACAATATGCATGTATACCCAGTCATTCCGGGATACGGGGGAATCCTCCTTCAGCAGAATGTAAATGGTAATGCAAAGGAAGCGGCAAGGCTGGAAAACAAAAAGATCAGCCTAAGACCCGGAAGCTGGTACCATATGAAGGCATATACCTCAGGAAGTGAGATGGCAGTGAAAGTCTGGAAGGACGGAAGCCAGGAACCTGCGGGCTGGATGGCAAAAGGAGCAGTAAGCGGATTGCAGGGAGGAGGCGGACTCCACCTGGGATTTTCCACAGGCAGCAAAGAAAATAATTATGCACTGTTTGACAACATCAGAATCATTGGTTTCGCAGAGCAGGAGCCGGAGAAACCGGTGGACTTAACAAAGCTGCAGGGCGTATACGACGAAGGAAGAGAAAAAGAACAAGATACCGATTATACAGAAGAATCGCTAAAGAGCCTGAAAGATGTTATGGATGAGGCGGAGATTCTGCTGGGCAGGGAAGACTTAACAGAAAAGGACCAGACTTTGGTGGATGCTATGCAAAAGCAGCTGGAAGAAGCCATAAAAAATCTGGTACTAAGACCGGCAGATAAGACCGCTCTGGAGCAGAAAGTACAGGAAGTGCTGCACATTGATCTTGAACTCTACACCAAAGAGTCAGCAAAGAGGCTTAAAAATGCACTTGCAGAAGCTTTTAGAGAATAAAGCACTTACGGTTAAGGATCAGATACTGCTCCAGGAAGCAGTAGACGAGCTGGATGCAGGTATTGGAGAACTGGAAGAAATCAGTGAACCGGGAACGGAAACGGAGCCGGGTACAGAGACGGAGCCAGGAACGGAAACAGAGCCGGGGACGGAAACAGAACCGGGGACCGAGACAGAACCGGAGACGGAAACAGAGCCGGGAACGGAAACAGAGCCAGGAACAGAGACAGAACCGGGGACCGAGACAGAGCCAGGGACAGAAACAGAGCCGGGGACAGAAACAGAGCCGGGGACGGAAACAGAGCCAGGGACAGAAACAGAGCCGGGGACGGAGACAGAGCCGGGAATGGAGACAGAACCAGGAACGGAAACAGAGCCGGGAACGGAGACAGAACCGGCAACCGAAGCGGTATACCAGGTAGTTTTCCAAAGCTATGACGGAAAAGTACTAAGCCGCCAGGCGGTATCAAATCATGGCGCAGCAAAGGCTCCAAATGCACCGTCCAGAGGGGGGTATACCTTCAACGGATGGAGTAGTTCCTACGGAAATGTAACACAAAATCTGGTCATAACAGCACGGTATAAAGCAAATACCTACCTAATTTCCTTTCAGAAAAACGGAGGAAAGGGAAGCATGGGAAGACAGACGGTTACCTATGACAAGAGCACAAAGTTAAAGGCAAACCGTTTTAAGAAGTCCGGCTATGTATTAAAAGGGTGGAATACAAAGAAAAATGGTAAAGGAAAGTCATACGCAAACCAAAAGACGGTCAAGAACCTGACAAGTATAAACGGGAAAACCATAAACCTGTATGCACAGTGGAAAAAGGTATCAAAGCCGGATATCGTGAAAAAAGTATCTGCCGCCAGCAAAAAGGCAAAGACTTGTACACTTACCATAACAAACGTAAAGAAAGCAGACGGATACCAGATACGTTATGCATCCGACAAGGCATTTAAAAAGACTAAAACGGTTTATGTGTCTGAAGGAAAAGGAAAGAAAACATCAACAGTAATAAAAGGGCTGAAACGCAAAAAGACTTATTATGTAAAAGTTAGGGCTTATATAAAAGACTCAGCGGGTAAACGCTATTATTCCAAGAATTACAGCAGTGTTAAAAGCGTAAAGATCCGATAAGAGAATAGAAACAGCTATTATTATGTGGATGCAGTGCAATATCTGCATCCGCTTTTCAAAAGCATATTTCAAAAATTGATTCCCACAAGTCTGACGCATGGCTGGCAAAAAACAACAGGATGTCTATCGAACTGCAAGGCGGAGGAACAGAAAAGGAGATTATACAATGACAAAAAAAGAACGGGTATGGGCGGCAATCCGCCATATGGAAAGTGACAGAGTGCCAAAAGGGGAATTATATATTCAGCCTCAGATAGCAAACAAGCTACTGGGAAAGGATTATCCCACGGATTATCAGCATTTTGAAAGAGATTGTAAAGTACGGGAGTTATTGCACATGGATATTATAAATGTAGGAGACTGGCCGGAATGGGAGATTGGAAAAGCTGCAGATGGAAAGAAAATCATACAGAGTGTGTATGGACAGACCTTCTTAGAGGGAGAGGAAAGCAAACGTCTTCTGGATCCGCCTGTGGATATCGAAGATGTCTGGGATTATCAGGAGCCGGATATTACAAAGGTAACGGGAGCTCTGCTGGAAAGATACGTAAATGAAACAGATTTCTTCGTTTTTGCCCAGATTGGCGGACCAATCTCCATGCTGAATGAAATGTATCCTATGGAGGATTATATGGTCAACTGTATTACTTATCCGGATGAAACTCATTTGTTAACGGAAAGGGTAATCTCATTTGAGATTAAAAAGGCAAAGTTATTTTTGGACAAAGGAGCAGATGCTATATTGATCGCAGATGATATGGCATTTAATACCGGAGTTTTTCTGCCGCCTTACGTTATGGAAGAAAATGTATATCCATTCTATAAACAGATGATACGGGAAATCAAAGAATATAAAGATACACCGGTTTTTCTTCACAGCGATGGTAACCTGAACAGTGTAATGGATAAACTGGTGGAATGTGGATTCGACGGTATTCAGTCCCTTCAGCCATCAGCCGGAATGGATATTGGTGAAATTAAGAAAAAATACGGGGACCGTCTTTGTCTGTGGGGGAATATTGACCTGGATTATATCATGTGCTTTGGCACCGTGGAGGAAGTCCGGGCGGAAGTTCGAAAGACCATTGAGATTGCAAGTCCCGGAGGAGGATTCATTCTCTCCACCTGCAATACAATGGTAGATATTATTCCGCCGGAAAATATTCTGGCAATGATCAAAGAAGCCGATATCACGGATAAGCAGTAGATCGTTAGATATTGAACCATTAAAGCGGATTTTCCAGAAATCCGATTCCGCTCATAATCATATTTTCAGTCATTCTGGCAATTTCTTCTGTAGGAAGGATCATACCTTCCTCTATCCATTTTCGAATCAGACCGATACAGCCTGTACTGACAAAGGAATAAAAGTACTCAATCTGCTTAATTGTTGCTTTTGGAAACAGGCTGTGGTAGGTATTGATACAAAATTCCTTTCCGGTATTTAACAGTTTTGACATCAGCTCTTTATCGTTATAATCCCCGACCATAAATGTACACATATCGGAGTTTTTCTTGAGACAGTAAAAGATTCCATTACAAATATCAGCAAGATTCCCTTTTTTGGTGCTGTCGTTAAGCAGCGGTTCCAGTGCCTGTGAAAATTCAATCAGCATTTCATTTTCAATCTCTTCCAATAGAGCATAAATATCCTGGTAATGAGTATAAAAAGTTCCGCGGTTAATGCCGGCACGGTCGCTGAGTTCTTTTACGGAAATACTCTGTATCGGTTTTGTTTTCAGCAGATCCGTAAAAGATCTTCGGATTAAAAGCTTTGTAATCCTTACACGGTGGTCGTTGGATTCTTTTTTCATAGTATTCCTCCTCCATAGTAAAAAAAACTCTTAGCGGTTTAATTCAAATCCAGTAAAAGAAATTCTGAATCACCAAATTCGCATAAATAACTGCCGCCTTTTGCATCCGTAAATAAAATAGCCTGGTCACTGCGCTTATTTGCCTCGTCAAACCAGGATAAGCGGGCGGCTTCAGCAGTGGATAAATCCAGGTCAGTCTCTTTCAGGCTCCTCAGGATCGCAGCAGCATTTGCTTTTAAATCATACAGATACGGTGAGGTTTCGGTTACACCATAATTTTGAATACTGGGACCCTTTTCATCATAGGAAAATACAACATAACCACTTTGGTCAGCCCCGTTTGAAAAAGTACAGCAGTATAATTGCTGATCCGGCCGGATTGGTTCCATTTCATGATTTAGTACTGTGTATTCGGTAAAGTTATCGAATTTCCATTCCATGTCATCCATATTTCCTGTTTGAGCATCTACCCACATAGCAAGAAATTTTTGGATTTTTCTATGCTGAAAGTATTCAAATACCGGGGTGCTTTGCGCTGAATAATAAGAGTCCAGAATATTAGAAGGCATGGAATGAATGGTTTCGGATTCTTTGTCATTGTCTTCACTGCTCTCGCGATTCCCATCAGATTTTATATTTTCATTATTTGTATTTACCTGAGCTTCTTTAATTTCAAAAATCTCTGAAGCTTCCGAGAACTTGGCATCTTTCGAGGACTCGGCATCTTTCGAGGACTTGGTATCTTTTGAGGACTCGGCATCTTTCGAGAACTCGGCATCTTTCAAAGACTCGGCATCACCCGTAGACGACAGCACATCTTTCGCAGACTCCACGGATGCTGTCTCCAATGCCTCGCCGGAAAAAGTGCTGCAGCCGTTCACAGCGGTCATACAGAGGCACAGCGTCAGTAAAACAGCATATTTTTTTTTCATTTGACAATCCCCTTTCATCTCATCACATACATTTATATACGTTCTGTTTCGATCCAATATATATAATTCTGATTTCTCTAATATGCATACAGGTAAGGCCATTTATTTCCTATTATACACCTCGGTGGTGGTATCGTCTATGTAAGTGAGGTACGGTTTAGAAAATCTTTAGATAGTCCAAAAAAGTCCAGATATCACAAAAAAGTGCAAGAATATATGATATTAACTTAAAAATTTGAAAATTCATATAAAGTTAATACTATGGCTTCTCAAATTTCCTATGCTAAAATACTAACATAACAAAGACAAACAAACCAAATTAAATCAGGAGGATATGAAATGAAGAAGAAAGTTTTAGCAGCATTATTAGCAGGAACGATGGTAATCAGTCTGGCTGCATGCTCAGGAAGCGGATCAGAAACAAAGAGCACGGATGCAGGTACATCTGCACCGGAGGAAACAACAGCACAGACAGCAGCAGCTACAACAGAAGCAGCAAATGATACGGAGACTGCAGGTGAGACGGCTGGCGATACCCAGGCTGCATCAGGAGAAGAAAGTAAAATTACAATATGGGCATGGGACGAGTCATTTAACATTGTGGCTGCAAACCAGGCAAAGGAAATTTATCAGAAAAGCCATCCGAATGCAGAGGTTGAAGTTGTAACCATGGCGCAGGATGACATTGTAGCACAGCTTAACACCAGCCTTTCAGCAGGAACTTACGACGGACTTCCTGATATCGTGCTGATTGAGGATTACAAGATTCAGGGTTATCTGACATCCTATCCGGATGAATTTGCAGACCTGACAGATGTTGCAAGTCCTGAAGACTTTGCTGCATATAAAACAGGCGTAAACCAGATGGATGGTAAAATGCTTGGTATTCCATTTGATTCCGGTGTCGCAGCTACTTTCTACCGCACAGATCTTATCGAACAGGCAGGCTATACTAAAGATGACATGCAGAATCTTACCTGGGATAAATATATTGAAATCGGTAAAGCAGTAAAAGAAAAATGCGGTGTTGATATGTGTACCATCGATCCAAGTGATATTGGACAGATCCGTATGATGATGCAGAGCGCAGGCACCTGGTATACAGATGCTGACGGCAAAGTGGATTTTAAGGATAACAAAGGTTTAAAGGATGCAATTGGAGTATATAAGAAACTGGTTGAAGCAGGTATCACAAAACAGACAGCAGATTGGGATCAGTTCGTAGGATCTTTCAATAACGGAGAAGTTGCTTCTGTAGTAACCGGATGCTGGATTGCTCCTTCCATACAAAAGGGAGAAGATCAGAGCGGTAAATGGGCAGTTGCACCATTCCCGAAAATGGATGCAAATGCGGATTCTGTTAATGCTTCTTCTATCGGCGGCGCAGGCTGGTATGTACTGAAAAATGTAGGAAATGAGCAGGCAGCAAAAGATTTCCTGAAAGAAACATTTGCATCAAATGTAGATTTAATGAATCAGCTGGCTACCGATATTACCCTGGTTAGTACTTTAAATGCTGCAGAGTCAGCAGAGAATTACTCAAAGGGAAGTGATTTCTTCGGCGGACAGGAAATCTTCAAAGATTTCTCCAAATGGACACAGGAAGTTCCATCTGTTAATTACGGACTGCATACATATGCGCTGGAAGACATTATGACAGAAGCACTTCAGGCTATTGTATCAGGAGCTGATATAGATTCCACATTGTCTGATTACCAGACTCAGGCAGAAGCAGCAGTAGCACAATAATAAAGAAGGTAAATGGGGTGCTGCATTGTTCAGCACCCCATTTTCAGGAAGGTAGAAGGTCATGAAGAAAAAAATTGACAGAAGATCCTGGGCATTTATTATTCCCAGCGTAATTCTAATAGTGGCATTTGTTTTCTATCCAATGGTGCAGGCATTTATTACTTCGATGCAGACTGGAATGGGAAATAATTTAAGATTTGCAGGGGCGGCGAATTATAAACGGCTTCTGACAGACTCTACATTTGTAAAAGCACTGTGTAATACAGTGATGTATCTGGTCATTCAAGTGCCGGTTATGATTATTCTGGCTCTGGTGATTTCGTCAATGTTAAATGATAAAAAATTAAAAGGAAGAGGCTTTTTCAGAACCGCAATTTTCCTTCCCTGTGTTACTTCCCTGGTAGCATATTCCATTATATTTAAAAGTTTGTTTGCAACAGACGGATTTGTCAATATTATGCTGATGAATCTGAACTTTATATCAGAACCCATATCATGGATTACGCATCCGGTATTTGCAAAGGTACTGATTATCATTGCCATTACCTGGAGATGGACCGGTTATAATATGGTATTCTATCTGTCGGGCCTTCAGGGGATAGACGATTCCATTTATGAAGCAGCATCAATTGATGGTGCAGGCGGTTTTCAGAAATTTAAATCCATAACGCTGCCGATGCTCAAACCAATTATTTTGTTTACAACCATTAACTCTACAATTGGTACGCTGCAGCTCTTTGATGAAACGGTAAATATTACAAACGGCGGTCCGGCAAATGCCACGATTACCATTTCACAGTACATCTATAATCTGTTGTTTAAGTATCAGCCTAATTTTGGTTATGCTGCGGCTGTATCTTATGTAATTGTATTATTAATTGTAATCTTATCCATTATTCAGATGAAAGTAGGTGACGATAAAGAATGAGTACAAGATCAAAGGTAATAAGAGGTTTGGAATATGTAATTCTCAGTATTTTGTCTGTAGTATCCATTTTTCCATTCTTTTGGATGATTATAGCAGCAACAAATAAATCTGTGGATGTTACAAAAGGAACATTGCTTCCGGGATCTTATTTTTTCGAGAATTTAAAATCGGTACTTCAATCAGATTTAAATTATTTGACATCTTTTAAAAATTCCCTCATAATTGCAGTATTAACAACTGCTATTGCAATGGTAGTATCGTCTGCGGCGGGATATGCTTTTGAGATATACAGAACAAAAGGAAGAGACAGAATCTTTAACTTTATCCTTTTATCCATGATGGTTCCTTTTGCAGCACTTATGGTTCCGTTATTCCGTTTATTTTCAAACTTTAAGAATATTCCCATATTGAAATTCCTGGCACTTAATACATCGGGTTCGGTTATAGTAATTGCAGTGGCTACGGCTTTCCTGATTTTCTTTTTCCGCCAGAATACCAAGACATTTCCAAAAGAACTTGTGGAAGCAGCCAGAATTGATGGTTTAGGTGAAATGGGAATCTTTACAAAAATTTATATGCCAACCATGAAATCTACTTATGCAGCTGCAGTAGTAGTAACCTTTATGTCCAGCTGGAATAACTATCTGTGGCCATTGATTGCGTTAAAAGGCGAGAACAGAACTCTGCCGCTGATCATTTCTGCAATGGGGTCTTCTTATACACCTGATTACGGAATGATAATGACTGCAGTTGTTATTGCAACGATACCTGCCGCGTTGATCTTCTTCCTGATGCAGAAACAGTTTGTTGCAGGAATGCAGGGTTCGGTAAAAGGATGATCAGGTAATTTCTAATTCTCCTTCAGATTATATCAAATGATAAATATATATTCATTTTTCAGGTTAAATATATTATACTAAAACTAAATAGTTTGTTTTTAATAAATATGATAGCGCCCTCCCTAGAGCGTGTTTGAAAATTCATTCCCGCCAACTGCACGCCCCACTTTGCGGCATATTTGCCCTGGGTTCAGGTTACGTAGCCCGCTACGTGCCCTTCATCCGGTACAAATCTCCCAAAAACTGTGACGCACAGCTGTCAGAAAGGAATATTAAAACACACTTTAGAGAGGGAGCTATCATTTACAGGGGGAAAGAGTGTGAATGATTATTGCAAAATCTTAATTATAGACGATGAATATATTATGCGTCAGGGTATTAAGCATATGCTGGATTGGGAAAGGCAGGGCTTTCAGATTGTGGGGGAAGCTGCAAATGGCAAAGAGGGACTGGAACTGCTGGCAAGTCTTCATCCACATATTGTATTATGTGATATTGTAATGCCGCAAATGGATGGGGTTGATTTTTCCAAGGTAGTACAAAAAATTTATCCTGAAATACAGATTATTATTTTAAGCAGCTATGATAACTTTAATTATGTAAAAGGAGCTCTGCAAAACGGGGCTGTGGATTATGTCCTGAAACCGACACTGAACCCACAGGAGTTGCTGGGAATTTTAAAGACAACCGCATTGCGGATCCCGGGTATGGTTCTTATGAAAGAAGATGGAATTAGTCTTGAGAAAAGCCTGGAAGGTTATCTTATGGGAAGGTCGAAGGAATTTGCCGGCCCGGAGATTGTAGAGCGTTTTCCTTATACCTTTTACCGGGTTTTTGGAATGTGTATCCGTAAGCGTAATATGAAAGAACAGGACATCTCTTCTATATTATACGAAAAAATAATGGATTACATGAAGGACTGCAAATGTGCTTATATTGCGGTGCTGCTTCGTGAGGAAATTCTCTGTGTGATACTTAATTTCAGGGCAGGGGACCGGGATGAGGTAGTAGAATTTATGGATAAGATGACCAGACAGATGATGGTTTTCCAAAGCCGGATCTATGGGGTTTTAAGCCAGGAATTTTCCACCCGTTCCATGATTAAGGAAGTCTATGAGGGGGTTATATTGCCGGAGATAGATAAAGCTTTCTATTATCAGGGTAAGAGTTTACGTATTATAGAAGAAAAAAAGGTGACAGGCCAGCAGCCTAAGTTTGACTTTAACTGGTTTTCTAAATATCTGGATGAAAAAAGATACCGGGAAGCCCTGGATCTACTGTATGTCTATGCAGGCGAAGGCATGAAGGCCTGTATGGAGGAATTCCGGTTTAAGAATCAGATTAAAAATATGATTTTCAGCCTGATTGATGCAATGGATATGAGCCGAAACAGAAAAGAAGAGCTGCGTTACCGTTATTTCAAACAGATAGACAATACGGTATATGTGGAGGAGTTTAGCAGTGCTTTAGAGGAGATCCGGCAGGAATTGGATCGGGAACTGGAAGAAGGAACCCAGGAAGACGATTACCGCATCCGGCAGATTCTGCAATATATAGCCCAGAACTATACTCAGGATCTGGACCTGGCGGAAATTGCAAAGGTATTTAATTTTAATTATTATTACCTGTCAGCTTATTTCAACCAGCATATGGAAGCGGGGTTCAGTGAATATGTCAACAGTATCCGGATCAAACAGTCATGCAGGCTTCTGCGGGAAAAAGACCTGAGTATATCCCAGGTAAGCAATGAAGTGGGGTATTCAGATCCAAGTTACTTCTG
>NZ_JNGB01000254.1:0-2122 GCF_001029355.1 Robinsoniella sp. RHS | reverse complement strand
TGTAAATCCACCGTAAACCGGATTGTTCTGGTTTTTTCTGTGTTTCCGGCTCTGTCTACCGAGCGGTACGAAATGACGTAGTCACCGTTTGTTCCAAATATTAGAGGTTCTGTATAAGCAGTAAATTCACTGTCACCCAGCTGATACTCAATATCCGCCACGCCAGAATCGAGGTCTTCTGCAAATAACGATACCTGAACCTGACTGTTATAAATTCCTTTGTCTTCTGCATTCTGATTTCCAGAAAGGATAGCGGTTGTTACCGGTGCCGTGCGGTCGGCTGACATATCTTCTGTTATTCCTGGCTGATATCCGAGTACACACAAGTTATCAATACTTGCTTTTTCCCCATCTATGAAACTAGTCATCTGCACCAGAAGTCCGCCTTTATCCACACCCGAGAAAGTAGTCGCAGAAGTCCATATGGATGGTTCCGGCTTTCCTTTTTCCCATATCTTTACTTTCATCTCATGTCCAACAATAGCAATTTTCGTGCTGTACCAGGTCCCCACCTTATAGCTGTAATTTCCGCCGCCTCCAGGGCCGTTTAAGCTGCCGTCTACATACTGCTGGTAACCCAGACCATTGGTGTAATTCGGAGTAAGCAGTACGAGATATTTATTGCCGTGGTCCATGAATCTCGGTGAAAGGAATAATCCTCCGTAACTCTGTGGGTTTACGTCATATCTTAAATCCATGGATAGCATAACATCCTGCCAGTCCGCTTCTTTTTCCAGACGGGCATCGACGCCGTCAGCAGGCTTATTGATGCGCAGAAACTGTGTTCCGTCCTCATTTTTCTCTACATAAGCACTATTCACAATGGCTGTATAGCGGTTTACAGCAGATTCCTGATCCACTAATTTTCCTGCTGCATAATCTTCAAAGTCATCTTTAAATAATTCTTCTGTAAAATTACCTACATTAATTTTCTTTGCATTACTCTGGATTCCATCTGCACTTTCAATAAATACAGAACCGCTTACAACACCGCCCGGCATACGCAAAAGTATTTTTTTAGCTGTCCAGCTGATGATATTTCCGGACTGTGCATCCACATAAACCGGACCTTGTGCCCCGCTAAGTACCACTCTTCCTGTTTCTTTGCCAAAGTTTCCTTCCAGCAACACTTTATCCCCGGATGAAATAAATTCCGGCGCTGTTAATTTATTCAACTCAATCGGAATGATGATTTCTCCGCCAGCTTCCTGTACTCCGGCATTTGCTGCCAGTTCCACTGGATAACGGTCGTCGTCCGGAGCTACTCCATAATAATTATTGCCTCCGTCTACATAATGATCTGCCTTGTATCCATAGGTATACTCCCGGACATTATGATTCATATCTACCTGAACATTGTATGTAATATTCTGATCCACAGTCATTCCGCCGCTGCCCTGATCCAGGTAAATACCGCCCGGCCAGCCTACATTATCATGGATTATATTGCCTTTAATGCTGGTGCCCGGCATGTCACCAAGTGTATAAACGCCTGCCCCGTCGTGTAGTTTCATCATACACATGGAAACATCATTATTTTCAATAATATTATTACGTGATACTGCTGCATCTCCAAGAGGAAATACGGGATATTCCGCAGGGGTCTCATCATCGGGCGTGCCGTCCGGTTTATAACGTCCGCCCTGCTCCCAGTATCCCCAGCCCCAGCCTACGGAAATACCGGAATAAGCCACGTCACGAATTGTATTATTCGTAATAACAGTTCCATCCGTATAGCCTGCCACAACGGCAATGCTTCCCTTATATTCCGTACCGATTCCGTTAAAGTAATTATTTGTAATCGTATTGTCTTTTACTATTAAACGCTCATCATGGGGTGTTTTATTTTTAATATGGTTCTCAACAGTATCTCCGGGCATCAAAGGATGTGCTTCGGTAATACTGACCCCTCCACAAGTATTCCGCCTGCCGATATATCTTTAAATACACTTATTTTTTACTGTGTTGCCCACAGAACCATCCAGCATATTGATTCCGGCTGAACCCAGGTTCTGGAATGTACAGCGGTCAAAGGTAATTCCTTTTGCCATCTTAGTAACAATTGCCGCTCCCGGTGCCAGAGAATATGCATGCATGTTGAAATCTTCTTTGGGATCATGGG
>NZ_JNGB01000221.1:0-1637 GCF_001029355.1 Robinsoniella sp. RHS | reverse complement strand
ACAATCGTAAATACATCTTCCTGCATAATACGTCTGGATATCATGGTATAAGTATCAATGTCTTCCAAGGTCAGACTTTCAATTGCATCTTCATCACCATTTCTTGCAGCCGCAATCAAATGATTTCGATTTTTGGTAGCCTCTTTATCTGTATCAATCTGCTGTTCACTTTTCTGAATCGGAAGTAAGATCTTACCCTTAGTGGATAATCCTGAAAATGTAGTACTTATATTCTGGCCGCTTAATTTATTTAAATTTGCCTGCATTTTATAATCTGCTGCATTCTGGAGATAAAAAATCAAAGATACTCCGACTCTTACATCTTCACATACACCTGCATAGGATTCTTTTCCTACATGCTTTTCAATTACCAGATCTTCATCACTGGTAATTCCCGTCCCTTTAAAATAAGGAAAATAATATTCCTGATGGAACCCCTGTTCATCCAATTCCCCGCAAACTGTAATGCCTATATCCTGGCCAAAATCTTTTGACATCTCAATAAATGCACCTTCATCTTCTTCCACTACTTGCTTTTTGTCACTACTTTCACAGATGTCTTTTACGATCTGATCCACTTCTTTTCTCTTCTCCAGGTTGCTAAAACCGATTGCCCTTAAATAACTGTGCACTACATTCACCTCCTTACAAACAATATTTTGTGATCATGCTCTTCTAATTGATTCTTCTTTTGTAATAAATTATTTAATAACACTCATACCACCCATGTATGGACGTAATGCTTCCGGTATACGGATACTTCCATCTTCATTCAAATTGTTCTCCAGGAAAGCAATTAACATTCTCGGCGGAGCTACTACTGTATTATTTAGTGTATGCGCCAAGTACTTGCCACTTTCCCCATTTACACGTATTTTTAATCTTCTTGCCTGTGCATCCCCTAAATTAGAGCAGCTTCCTACTTCAAAATATTTTTTCTGTCTTGGTGACCAGGCTTCTACATCAATAGATTTAACCTTCAGATCAGCCAAATCTCCGGAGCAGCATTCTAAAGTACGAACAGGAATATCCATAGAACGGAACAGATCAACTGTATTCTGCCATAACTTCTCAAACCATACCACGCTGTCTTCTGGTTTACAAACCACGATCATCTCCTGTTTTTCAAACTGATGAATACGGTAGACACCTCTTTCTTCAATACCATGGGCACCCTTTTCTTTACGGAAACATGGAGAATAGCTTGTCATTGTTTTTGGCAGCTGTTCTTCGGGAATAATCGTATCAATAAACTTACCAATCATAGAATGTTCGCTTGTACCAATTAAATAGAGGTCTTCACCTTCTATTTTATACATCATAGCTTCCATTTCTGCAAAACTCATTACACCGGTCACTACATCGCTTCGAATCATAAACGGTGGAATGCAGTAAGTAAATCCACGGTTGATCATAAAATCACGTGCATAAGAAATGACAGCAGAGTGTAGTCTTGCTATATCACCCATCAGATAATAAAACCCGTTTCCTGCTACTTTTCTTGCACTGTCTAAATCAATGCCGTCAAATTTTTCCATAATTTCTGTATGATATGGAATCTCAAATTCAGGTACAAAAGGTTCTCCGTATTTTTGTACTTCCACATTTTCACTATCATCTTTACCAATTGGTACGGA
>NZ_JNGB01000220.1:0-7510 GCF_001029355.1 Robinsoniella sp. RHS | reverse complement strand
TCTTCTGCGTATACTGCATCCGGAGCGGCAACCGTCTTTTTCAAACTTTCCGAAAACGTTTCCAGAACAGGCAAAACATTTTCCTTTGATGCTTCTTTTGACTCCTCCTTCACAGCTTCCGGTACTGATTTCTTCACTTCCCCTGCAATCGCCACTTCCGGAACCTTCTCCTGACCTTCCGGAACAATTGCACCTTGTTTTGCAGCTGCCTTTTTAACTGTTCTTTTCTTCATAAATTCCTCCATTCACGCAGTACCGCACGAAAACCACTGCGCATAAGAATCCGGTACTTTGCAAATCCCATATCTCACTCCGGTTTCTTATATTCCTTTAGCTAATATGTTTACTGGTTACGAAACTATATGTATTATAGCAAAGTTTACGAGACTTTACCATTGTCAGATGTGGAGAAAAGCAGTAACTATGTATGGATATACAAACTTTTCTATATATTTATTTATAATCAATTAAAAACAGAGTGGGAACCAAACGGTTTCTCCACTCCTTATACACTAATGCACTACCCGGGTCAACAGATATTTCATTACTCATCTAATTCTTTTACCATATTCAGAACAAGGATATTCCAGTTAATAAATCCACCATTCATGACCGGCTCACCGGTAAATGGATTATAGTATTCATGCAGACTCCCCGTCTTCTCCAGGTCACTTCCTAACAAAATAAGAGTTCTTCTGCACATTTCTTTTGCCTCTTCCCTATAGCCATAATCTAGCATCCCCCTGAAAATTACATAATTGGCTACAATCCAGACCGGTCCCAACCAGTTAGAGGGATTATTCGTTGCTGAAAGATCAAACATCTTCTCATCCTTTGCCAGGGTAGTAATCCCATATGGAGTGGAAAAAGTTACCTCATCTTTCCAATGTTTTATTAACGACTCGGCCTGATCTTTAGTGGCAAATCCTGCCCACATTGGAATAAAACCGGACCACGTTCTGATTTTAATGGGAAGAGTCTTCCAGAATACGCCAAGGCCTTCGTGAAACCAGTCGTATTTTCTGGTTTTAATATCCACATCCACAGAATAAAAGAACTGATCCCTTACATCCCAGCATTCTCTTTGCACAGCTGCTGCCAGCTCTTTTGATTTATCCTGATAGTACCACCCTTCTTTCTCTTTCCCGGCAAACTTCATGATCTTTGCCATACATTGCAGCTCTCTTACCATAAAGCTGTTCAGGAAAATATTAGCCGTAGAAGACTTCGGCCGCCCAAAACTTGCCGGATCATTGTCCATTCCGATCATAATGTCATCGCACCAGACATACAGACCGCTGTTAGCAGAGTAATAGTTTTGATCATAGCAGGAAAAATACATTTTCAATCCATCCAGATACTCCATAATCCACCCATAATCTGACTGGTAATCACTAATCATACAGATCTGTCCACACAAAAACGGTTTATGCATATTCATCTTGACGCCGTCTTTATGTTTTAGGTTCAGATATGGCTCATCCCAATTTTTTGCCTCAATCATCATTGGGATATATCCATCTTCCAACTGATGATCCAGGAAATTCAAGATATTCCCCCTGGCATGCTGCATAATCCGATTTCTCAGATCCTCCTGAAAGGAATCCATCATCCCAAGCAGACCGTAAACTGACCAGTAAGTATCCCAGTCCCAGACATTCCCATCATACACGGAACCCGGATCAATAAATGGATAGCGAATAAAACTCCTTGGCTCTTTCAAAACCATTTCCACATTTTCTGCAATAAAGCTTCGTATTTTTTTTTCATATCCCCTATATATCTGCAGCTCATTCATTTCATCTCTTTCTTTACTCATAAGAATCTCCTTCCATACGTGTTTGAGTCTTTTATCCCTCTATTATCACTACTCTTTAACCTTTAATTGCTCCAGCCGTCATACCCTCAATTACTTTTTTATTTAGTATCAGATACATAATCAACATCGGAACCACGCACATGGAAACCGAAGCAAAGATTGCTCCCCAGTTCTTTGAACCAAACTCATCCTGAAAATATAACAATCCCGTTTGGACAGTTTTGAGAGAGGTGCTGCTGACAAAGGTCATAGAATATAAAAGGTCATTCCATTTAAAAAAGAACTGAATAACCAGGACCGTTATAATTGCATTTTTCATTAGGGGAACTACAATTCTCAGCAACAGATTATAGATTCCACACCCATCAATTACTGCAGCTTCCATAATCTCGTCCGGAAAAGACTTCAAATATCCGGTAACCAGATAAATAGAAAATGAAATTGCGGATGCCGTATAGACAATAATAAGGCAGGATCTTGTATTAATTAAATGTGCCTTTTGAAAAATCTGAAACAGGGGAATCAGAGAAGTTGCCATTGGAACCATAATTCCAAACGCAAAATAACGCTCCATATTTTTCTTCCACTTCCACTCCATTTTAGTAATTGCAAAAGAAATAGTTGTTGTAAAAATTACGATAAATATCAATGACAAAACCGTGTTTATCAAACTGTTCTTAAAAAATACCGCCATGTTTCCCCTGGTCCATGCGTCAATATAGTTTTGAATAAAAAATCCATCATTCAGTGCATATGCCGGTTTCGAAACAAATTCTGCCGGCTGCTTAAAAGATGCGGTAATCATCCAGAACAGCGGATAAATATTTATTGTAACAATTGCAATAATAATCAACCCGATCAATAAAGTTCTCACATTTTTTTTCACTTTTAAAGTCATTTTCCACGCCTCCTAACCTTTTCCTCTGATCCTTCAAACAAACGTATGACGCGGGAGCCAAATACGCAGACCAGGAAAATGAAAATAGCTATTACACTACCATAACCCGTTTTACTATAAGTAAATGCGGAATCATACATATACATGGACAGCGATTTTGTTGCTGAACCCGGTCCTCCCCCTGTAAGTGCCAGCGCAGATTCAAACATTTTTACCGTTCCTGTAAAGCTAAAGATAAGACAGGTAATTATCATTGGTTTCAACAGCGGCGCCAGTACAAACCGGAACATTGGAACGGATCTGCATCCGTCTATTCTGGAAGCCTCAATAATATCATCCGGAATATCAAGCAATGCACCATAAAAAATAATAGCGTAAAAACCTACAGCAACCCAGATATCCATTGCCGCCAGTGATCCCAAGGCGGTGGAAGCCTGACCAATCCACGGCTGTACCAGACTTTCAAGTCCCACTGCCTGCAGTAAACTGTTTAACAGGCCGTAATGTGGCTGTATTTCGTAAATCTTGGAAAAAAGCTGAGCTACGGCTACGGTTGGAAGCACCACGGGAAAAAATACAATGGTTCTAATAATTGTTGCAAAATGTTTTAGCCAGAACTTAAAAATTAATGCCATACACAATCCAAGCCCCACTTGCCCAAGCGTCACTATAGCAATATACTTTAAATTTACAATCAATGAGTTTGCAAAGTTCTTGTCAGAAAACAATCTTACATAATTCTTGAGTCCGGTAAACTCCCATTTAATCCCCGGTACCCCATCATATAATGTATAGTAGAAAGACCAGATAACCGGCAGGATGACAAACAGGCTGTATACCAGAAACCCGGGTCCTACAAACAATGCTATTGCCTTTTTATTACTCAATACCTTTTTCATTTTCTCACCTTACTTTCTTCGAATCTTTCTATTACAGAAAACAGGAATATCACCGGCATCAGCAAATTACTGTATGTTTCTGCCAACTGGATATGTATTCCCACCCTCGGCAGGAATGTGCCATATTCAGGTGATGCAGCAGTCTGCACTAATGAAATCTGGTCACATTCATACCGGTAAGCAGGAAGCAGATTAATTATCCTAATATTTCTGCTTTATTTCACATCATAAATATCCTGTAATGACTGGGTATACTCCTCAGCTGTCATATTTCCATTCATCAGCGACTGTACATTATCCTGAGCCACCTTTGATAATTCCGCAGGCATATCAGCCTCAAACCAGGTACTTGACCCCTTGACCTTCGCCATCTCATCTGCAACAAGTTGGGAGTATTTGTTTAAGGCCGCGGGTGGATTCTCAATTTTATATCCTTTAAGTGAACCCAGCTCATTAATGGCATAATCACCAATATGAGACACGAAATATTTTAGCCAGTCAGCAGTTGCATCATCAAACTTATCTTTATTAAAGCAAATAATCGTTCCACAGTTCATGGAATATTCCTCTGCTTTTCCAACTCCTCCTTCTACTGTCGGGATATTAAAGAACCCTATACCGTCTTCCCCCGCCGGATTGGTATCTGCAATTAACATATCCGTGTACCAGCTGCCATTGTAAATCATCGCTGCTTCTCCGGAAAGAATCATACTTGCAGCAGTATTCTGGTCTACCGTAGTTGCTCCAACCCCAAAATATCCCTTATCCACCATATCCTGCAGTATTTGTGCTCCCTCTGTAATGACCGGATCTGTATATTTTATTTCCCCTTTATAAGCCTTTCTCATAGTATCTACGCCGCCTTTTCTCATAACATAGGCATTAATAATCCGCGTAGCCGGCCACATATCTGCACCGCCCGTTGCAAAAGGCTGAATGCCGGCAGCCAATAATTTATCTGCCGCCTGCATCATCTCATCCCATGTAACCGGAGGAGTATCAATACCTGCTTTCTGAAATAATTCTTTATTATACCAGAATCCTTCAATATTCATTCCGAGAGGAAGATCATATAATTCCTCTGTTGATGTCATTCCGGTCAGAAAATCGACTGCTCCTTCATCAACCATGTCAAACACACCCAGATTTTTCAGCTCCGATCCAACATCCAGCACAAGGCCTGCATCAATTAAATCAATCAATGGAGTTCCTGCGTCATATGCAAACACATCCGGAAGGTCATTTGAAGCAGCCAGCGTGGTTACCTTCTGTCTAAGGTTGTCAGATGATACCAGTTCAAATTCATAATTAAAATTGGGATTTACTTCTTCCATATATTTTTTGGTCAGATCCACAAAAAGCTTTCCATTGTCTTTATCTTCTGGCCAAATTGATAAAATTTTAATGGTCTTTGATTCCTGAGAACCTCCTTTGTCACTACTGCCGCTTTCCTGTTTTTCTTCCTTTGCTGACACCGTTTCCTGCTTTGTATCCTTTGTCTCTTTCACTGCCTCTGTGTTGCTGTCTGAGCCGCCGCATCCTGCCAGTACACTTGAAACCATAGCAATTGATAACATACCTGCCAAAATCTTTTTCTTCATTTTGTTTCCTCCCAATATTGAATTTAAGTTTACAGTAATCTTGTGTAAATACACTAACTAATTTTAACTCCCGGGAATTTTATAGGTTCATGTTATCATCTAACATTTATACTTTCTAGTGCTAATATTTTCATTCATTGTTTAATTTTTTTATATTTCATTACATTTTATAGATTTTTATATGTATTTTAAATATTTTAAGTTGAAGATTTTATTATTATTTATTTAATTCTATTAACTCCATACATCAGGTTTATACATCTCTTTATACTCATTTGGCAGCATATGTTCATACTTTTTGAACACCTGACTGAAATAACGGTAGTCATGGTACCCTGCCTCCTCACTCACCTCTGTCACTTTCATCCCCTGACGGAGCAGCTCCTTAGCCTTTTCCATTCTGATTTTTGTAAGATATTTAATATAACTCATTTTTACGGTTTCTTTAAACAAGTTACTCAAGTATGCCGGATTCATCTTTACCGTATCCGCCAACTCATTTAAACCAATGTCCTCTCGATAATGTTCCTCTATATATTTCAACAGAATCGGAATCGTCTTATTCTTAGACATTCCTGATGTAATCTCAAGCCCCTCCCCAATTAGGTTGAAAGCTTCCCTCATATAATGAATAATCTGAGATTTCTCTTTCATCTGTTTTATTTCCACGTAAGGTACAATCTGCCTTTTCATCTCAAACTGAGGATTCTTTTTATGCAGAATCTCAAGTGCCACATAGATATTTTTCACGCATTCATCTCTGTACTCTTCCAACGAAATGCTCCAGTTCTGCCACTCTGCTAATCCCTCTTCGATGCATTGGCAAAGCTTCCTGTGATCCCCCTCCAGCATATAATTTGTCAATTCATCTGTCAATTTTTGAAAATCCTTAATATGCCTGTCCGAGCCTGATTTTTTTTGCTCCAGAAATTGACTGTATTCTTTTTTCAAATGCAGGCTCTCTTTAGCATTTTTTAAGGTATGAACTACCTTTTCCAATGTAATCGGTTTATCAATAAAGTCCAGTACCTTCAATGACAAAGCCTTTCTGGCATATTCAAATTCCCGGTAACCACTGATTACGATATATACCGTATCCGGCAATTCCTCCATGGTTTCCTCTATCAAAGATAGCCCATCCAACCCCGGTATCCGTATATCCGTAATTACTACATCTGGTCTCTTATCCCTTATAACTGCAATTCCGTCAATTCCGTTCTGTGCCGTTGCCACTACATCAAAATCAAGTTTGGTGCGCTCAATCATTGCCTTGACCGCTTCCAGCACAATTCTTTCGTCATCAATTACAACCAGTGTATTCATTTTTCCCCTCCTCACTTCTCGGACTATTTTCCCCAACCATAACTGGAATCCGTATCTCTACCTTTGTTCCAACTCCATATTCACTCTCCACCTGAATCCCGTACTCCTCTCCATAGAACAGATGAATCCGGTCAATCACGTTAGTAACACCAAATCCTTTCTTTATCTCTTCCACATCTTTCATCCCCACACCATTGTCGCTGATTGTAAAATAGATATCACCCTCAATCTGTTCCCCCTTTAATTCAATATAGCCTTTACCAATTTTAGGCTCCAGTCCATGATACATGGAGTTTTCAATAAATGGCTGTAAAATAAATTTAATCATAAATAGTTCCTCAATATCTTCTTCTATTTCCAGAATCAGGTCAAAACGCTGCTCATAACGAATATTTTGAATCGTCATGTATTTTTCGATATACTTAATTTCCTCCTGAATGTGAATCACCTGCTTACCATTATTCAAAGATATTTTAAAGGTATCCGATAAAGCTGATACCATGTCTGCTATCCGGTCTTCCTTATCAATCATAGCCATGCAATAAATAGAATCCAGAGTATTGTATAAAAAATGGGGATTAATCTGCGCTTGCAGCAGCTGCAGCTCCGCTTCTCTTTCTTTTACCTGAAGGGACAAGAGCTGCTCCTTTAACTCCAGATTATTGTTTACTGTCTCCTTTAACAGCCCTCCAATTTTACCTATTTCACTGTTATCAAATTTTTCAACGATGTGACGTTTTCCTTCTTTTACCTGATTAATGACGATTTCCAGCTTTCTAAGCGGTTTGTTAATCTTCTTGGAAATAAAATCAGAAATAAACGTACAGATTACCACCAAGGCTGCTGCAGCTATCAGGCTCACCATCCCGATATACGAACTATCCCGGCTCAAATCACTTTTTGCAATACCATTTACAATCTTCCAGCCGGTAACAGTATCTGTCCGGCTAGTAAACAAATATTGTGGATC
>NZ_JNGB01000219.1:0-11848 GCF_001029355.1 Robinsoniella sp. RHS | reverse complement strand
GAGGCTTACCTTGTCGCCTGCCTGGTAATTTTGTTCCTGAAATGCCAGGTTGGCTGCACTGGGCTTTTGATTTTCAAATCCGGTAAATGAAACCGGCTCTAATGCCTCCACTTCCTCATACGTCAGGGATGCATCCCCCATTTTGAGTCCGGTAAAACTAATTGTTTTCCCTCTGTCGTTGGTTTCCCATCCTGCAAATCCAATTTTATAATTATCTCCCAGCGGTGATTCCTGGATATCTGTAACATGCTGCCATTCACCATCTTCCAGTCTGTAGTCCAGAGAAATTCCCTCATCTGTTTTCGTAAATCCCAAATATGCAGCAGAAACCCCATTTTCGGAAGCATTTCCTCCATTCTCAACTGCCGTTCCATTTATCTCCACTACAGAAGCAATGCCGTCAAAATGTGATTTTTTTCCTATGGTAACATAATTATCGTCATCCCGATACAGGATAAAGGAACCGGTATCCCACTGCCCGCCTTCTTTCACGGGAAGGTTATCTGCTTTAATGACCGTGCGAAGATTATCTTTATTCATCCCTTCCGGTATTTCGTATAAAAACAAATTCTTCACATTATTGCTGCCTGTGATCTGATAGAGGTCGCCGGGCTGAAGATCGATGGTAACTCCATCCGGAGTCAGGGTATAGCTATCTTTATCTTCTCTTACTACCGAAAATTGTTTACTCAGTGTCTCCGTCTGTGGCAGTACTATAATGACTGCTTTTCTTGCAGTATTATTTCCTGCAAAAGCATTTACCCAGACAATGCCGCTTTTTTTGGCTGTTAGTAATCCATTCTCATCAATTGACGCCGTATCCGATAAGTCTCCTGTTTTTAAATCTGTTACGGACCAGGTAATTTCTGCTTCCGGTTCCGTTGCTGCAGTAAATTGATAGGACATTTTTTCACTATCCAGATTCTCCGTATCCAACAGGAGGTTGTCTTCTTCCTCAATAGTGACGGATACATCTTCTGATGGGGTTCCGCTTCCTGCTGTTAACTCTAGTGAATTGGATTTAATTATAGTCCCATTCCATTCATAATAGGCAAATATCTGTGATCTCCCATTGCTTTTTCCCGTCATATTTCCATTGTCATCCACGGAAATAACCTCCGGATTCGTACTTGCATAGTGGATCCTGCGAACAGGGTCTGCTGCGGGCTGATTCCTGTTTTCCACCATTTTAATCTCTTTATCACGGATTACCAGATTATGATCCGACATTCCCGGATGCTTTACTGCATAAAGCTTTAATCCGTCATCATATGTATTCCCTTCAATCAATACATTTTTACATTTGGTAAACTCATAAACATTATCCTGAGGTCTTTCGTGCTTGTCCCCGGAAGATGTCATATTTATTTTTTTGGATTCACCCACTATGATCTGATTTTGAACGGACTCAATCTGAATCTGGATATCCGGGCTGGTGCGCAGGATTTTATTATTCCGTATGGTTAAATTCTCCACACTCTCTGCCTTTACTACCGTATCCGTATCCATATGGAAGGTATTCCCTTCGATCAGAATGTTTTTATGGATGGGATTATCTTCAGAAGGCAGACCGCCTCCTTTCGTAACCGGATGAATATAAACTGCCGGGGCATATTCCCATGAGGTTCTTCCTATGTTTTTAATGTAAAAGGTGTTATTCCGGATTGTCATATCCCGGATAGGACCTGATTCATACCACTCATCCGAATCATTAGACAAGTAAATGGAAGCCATAGACATATTTAAAAAAGTGTTGTCTTCAATCAATACCGGATTTCTGGTTGTACACAGAATTCCTCTGGTAGGCACGTTCTTAAACGTACATCCCTTTACCGTCACTTGCGGTGCATAGGTAACATTTTCCGCTACAAACCTGGGTTGTCCTCCAATTTGTTCGGACAGATCAGACGGCAATTCCTCCTGGAATTTAATTATCATTGTTCTCAAATCATTTTCATCTTCCCCTGGATTGGAAACCACTTCCGATACAGTATAAAGACTTTCATGATCCGTAGACTCTAGCGTATCTCTGGTAAAAAATGCAACCTGGTCACCCACATGATACTGGGGAAAACCTCCCTGCTGTGTATGGATATATTTTAACTGAAGCGTGTGGTTATCTCTTCTCTGCTCCACTCTGGTAAATGTACCATGTAAGTTAATCGGGTCATCATGGGAGTTTGAGAAATTACAATTTTCAATATTAATCTCCCCTGCTGCCCCGGATGCATGAATAATATCTGCATAACTTACCGTATAATGACCTGAATTTTCTCTTGGCATAAAGTTACAGTTTCTATAAGTAACATCAGTGGTCATCTGCAAAAGCCAACCAAAGCCATGCATAAAATGTACATTCACATTTTGAACCAGCACATTCCTGCTTTCCCAGGTAAAAGCACCTGCTGTTTCACGGTAAGCACTGCTTGCCAGTTCTAGCAGCATCCCTACTTTCTGCATAGAAGGTCTTGCTGACTGATAGGTAATTCTTATTTGCGTATCACTTAATTTTGTTATGCCTGATACATTGCTAAATGGAGAATCGGAAGTAAAATATGCTCTGGTCATTTCTTCTTCCGGGTGATGTGCCACGATAGAATAGGCATTATGAATTCCGGTTTCAGTCCAATAAAGATCTCCTGTATATGGACTTGGTTCGCTCTGCCATTCAATTGTATTTTCCTTGATCGCAAACGGGAAGCATGAGGGAATAAAAAAATCGGTATACTGTTTCCCCTCTTTCGTCCCCATCCCGGTTATGGTCATCTCGGATACCGTAGGCACTGCAAAATCCCATGAAAAATTCTGCAGCGTAACGTTTTCAGAGTTTACGACAGCAATTGCCATCATATTTCCGTGCATCATAAATAAGGAGTCATTTCCCTCGACTGTTAAATTCTCATGACCATCTAGCAAAATGCCAATCGTCTTCTGAGGGCTTTGAATACTGTTTGTATTAGAAGTGTGATATTCTCTTATCTGAGCCTTGTCTTTATAGATGTGATATTCACCCTTTGGAAAATTCAGCGTTACGGGCTCTCCGTTCTTCTCCAGTTCTTTTGCTGCCTGAAGGGCATCCCAGACCGCCTCTGTGCTGTCCTTTACTCCGGTTGGGTCCGCCCCATAATCGGTTACATCAATTACAGTTGCTTTTTGGGTTTGCACAGTTTCCTTTTCTTTTGCAGCTGCACTTAACGAAGGCAGTATTATGCTGATTACTAATAAAACTGCAATAAAAATGTTTATATGTTCTTTTCTTCTGTTCATAGACACCCTCCTTGAATTTACTGTTACAAATTAATTATATATAGTGCATATATTAATTTACATACAATATTCATGGGAGATTATTAGAATTTATTAACTATAATATGCCGCCTGATAATGGTACTTTTCCAGAACATGTTTACAATAATCAGCTGATAGAAATTGATTATTCAAAGAAAAATTTTACCTGTATTTTTCATAATATTCTTCTGCAGAAACAAGATCCAGGTTAAAATGTTTTTGGAGCTTTTCAACAATACGTTCATGAGTGATTCCCTCTTCGGTATTGTCCTGTATAAATGCTTCTATGCCTGCCTCCCGCCCCTTTTCCATTCCTTCTTCCACCCCTTCTTTTTTAGCCATATATATGAGATGGTTATAATCCCGGATTGCTTTTTCCCTGGATTCGTATTCGATTCTTTTCCGGTCGTCTGCACTGATATTCTTTAATATCTGATACGCTTCATTTATGTATTCGTTTTTCTCTGCCATTTCCTTGAAATCCTCCTCCCGTTTTCCGTTCAGAAATTTCGCCCACTGAAGTAGTTCATTTTCCGGTTCCAGCAAATTTCCTAACTTAGGCAATTCCAGTACATGGAATTCCAGTTTATCGGAATATAAACTTCCTCTTTTATCTTCCCGTAAATGAAAACAGGAATACCATTCAGAACCTGCATTTCCAGGTCGATCTGGGTATTATCATGCATCAATACTCTTACGTCAAGAATTCCAAGCTTTTCCGCTTCGCTTTCCTTTCGCAGGCTTGTGTTCAGCAATACGGTTCCCTGAATTTCCTTTGGATCCAGGTTCAAAAATGCGGCGATTAAGCCTTTCCTTGCCTTTTCACTGCACATCAGTTCCTTAAAACAAAAGTCGACTGTGGGGAGCATGATAAATGGTTGTCAGTCTGAAAATTACATGCTTGGGGCGTATTTTTCATTGTTAGTCCTCCTCTAACTTAAAGGCAGTATCTTTGCTGCGTAAGGAGGTTTAGATATATTATAACTACTTACGATTAGCATAGCAACGCCTTATATTAAAATATAATTATCAATTGGAAATCAACTGGCAGAACAGCCAGGGTATAGAATGTTTTTCATACAGTTATCGTATCACAATGCAACAATCATTGCAACACTTTTCTATTATTTGTTACATATTAATATTTTTACATAAAAAACGAATTAAAGAAAAAAGAATGCCTTGTATATAGAGGTCTGCTGAAATTCCAGTTTCTTCAAATATTTTGTCCGAATAACATACCCAAATACCATTCTTCTGCATATATATAATGGTAAGGGATTTTATTATGAGGTTCATTATGTATATTCTTCTCTATCTGCTGTATACACTGGCGGCTGTCTGCATTATACTGATCTATTACAGGCGGAAGCAAATGATAAAAAAGGTATCTGCTCTTACTGACTATGAAAAAACAGTGCTGTTGAACCGTTCTGTCAACCCCTTTGGCCTGGCCTGGCATCCAGAAAAACATATTTTCACTACAGCTTTAAACGACTGGAATCAAAACAGCGGATATACCGGAGTATATGATGAAAAAGCTGCTCATTTCCATATTATATACGATTGTGAACCTGTCTACTTTGATTACGAAGGGAGAACCTGGCTGATTGAACTCTGGAAAGGACAATATGGAATTCATGCGGGCGCTGAAATCGGCATCTATGCAGCAGACCACCTTGTATCATCTGTCTTCCTGAATGAAATACATTTTGAAAATGTCACCCAAAACAAAGTGCTGAAATATTCCTTCCGGCTTATACAGGGATCGGAAACACTCTTTACCGTTTCCGCTATGCATCAAAAACTATCCGGTTTTCTTACCGGTAATCTTTCAAAACCGGATTCTCTTAGAATGCAGGTATCTATTACATTTCCCAACACCGGCATGATGGATGCCTTTGTTGACAGCCTGTTAATTCTGGGTTATGCACTCAGCGACCTGTCTCTCTATCAGCTGACCGTAGCCTTTTGTTTTACAACCCCCAAGACTGTACCTGGAAAAGTCCTGTCTTCCCGGAGAATTTCCTATCTGAATTTTACCAATCGGATATACATGAAAACCTACTTGATGCTTACCCGCCCCTTCCAGAATACCCAGGACCGGCTTACTTATCTGCTGTTTTATCTGCCGCCCCTCTATCATAAAGTCGTCTGCATGGGAATCTCAGGCAAACGCTTCCAAAAGCCATGAGCTACTATACACGTCTTAGTAAGGCGTTTGAAAATGCTCTGCATCTGCCGCTAACACCTGATTCAAAATATATTCTGATGAGTGACTGCCATCGGGGTAACGGCACCTCTACCGATAATTTTTTAAAGAACCAGAATCTTTTTTTTGCAGCACTTCAATACTATTATATGAATAATTTTACTTATATTGAGCTGGGCGATGGGGATGAACTGTGGGAAAACCGGTCCATGACCCAGATTATAAATATACACAGCAACACCTTTTGGCTAATGTCTAAATTTTATGAGGAAAACCGTCTTTATCTGATCTATGGCAACCATGACATTATGAAGAGTTTCCCCGGATATGCCAAGCGTAACTGTACGGTATATTACTGTCCTGAGTCCAGAAACTATACCCCTTTGCTGCCCGGCATACAATTTTATGAGGGACTGATCCTGGATGTCATACCGGGTATTCGTGACGTTTACCTTGCCCATGGCCACCAGGCAGATTTTTTCAATACAAAGCTCTGGCATCTTTCCCGTTTCCTGGTACGCTATCTTTGGCGGCCGTTGGAATACATCGGAATTCTGGACCCTACCAGCGCCGCAAAAAATAATATACGGAAACGTAAAATAGAACAGAATTTAAGCACCTGGGCAAAAAACGAAGGACACATACTGATTACCGGTCATACCCACCGCCCAATGCTGGCAGACGTATCAGCAACACCATTTTTTAACACGGGCAGCTGCGTTCATCCCAGATGCATAACCGGCATTGAGATTGAGAAACACTGCTTTACCCTGGTTAAGTGGACCTACTGTACCAGAAAAGATTTTACGGTTGCTATCTGCAGAGAGGTTTTGGCGGGACCTATTTGCATTAATGAGTATTAATGTAGAAATACCGCTGTATGAAAAAAAAGGAACCGGCACAGCGGACGGACGCTGTGTCAATTCCTGCATTGATCATCTATTGTAATATTTGCACCTATATCACATCCTTTATTGCTTTTTTTCCCTAAAGAATATATAATATTACATAATTAGAGCCTGTTTGAAAATACATTTCTGCCATCAGCACACCCCACTTTGTGTAACGCACATATTTCAAAAAGCTATTTTCAAACTCTCTCTAGCTCGGAAAGGGGTTCACCATGAAAAGCGATTCAAGCATCTTTAAATCATTGTTCTTTTTATGCCTGTTTTTATGCTGTTTTTCCCTTCTTTCCCAATCTGTACATGCTTCCGAAAAAGTACGTATCGGTTATTACGAAGACGGGGATTATATGAGTCGGAACGATGAAGGTAACTATGTTGGATTTAACTTCGAATATCTTCAGCAAATAGCTAAATATACAGGTTGGGACTATGAAATTGTGGATGCAAATAGCTTTACTTCTGCATATGATATGTTAATTTCAGGTGAAATTGATATGCTGCCTGCCTTATACTATACAAAAGACAGGGCAGAAGATCTTCTGTTTCCTGACAGTGCCATGTGCAATATTTACAGTACGCTGAATTTACGCTGTGATGATACCCGCTATGATTATGAAGACTTTTCCTCTTTTAACGGAATGAAGGTCGGTGTTATCCGGGACAGTGTGGATGCAGCAAACTTTAAGGCCTACTGTAAGTCCAATAATATTAAGGTAGATACGATTCCCTATGATGAAACGCAGGCTCTTTTAAAAGCGCTGGATGACCGGACTTTAGACGCCATCGCTATTACACACCTTGGAAAAAGCAGTACTTACCGCAGTATTGCCCAGTTTTCCCCGGAACCAATCTATATGGCTGTTTCAAAGAATCGACCCGATCTGCTGGGCGAGTTAAATTCTACTTTAAACAGAATTAAATTAAGAGATCCCTATTATGATATCAAACTTTATCAAAAATATTTTTCAGTCAGCACCACCCAGGAACCTGTCTTTACCCCATCGGAGAAGGAGTTCATCCAGGATACGGCACCTATTAATGTGGTTTACAGCTCCAATCAGTCTCCCTTAAGCTATCTGGACACTGCAGCGGGGAAATTTTCCGGAGTAGTGGCAGACTTGTTCACAATGATCAGTAATACCACGGGACTTCGCTTTACCTATATTCCGGAAGAAAACTATAAAGATGCGCTTGATGCCGTGAAGGATGGTTCTGCTGAAATTATTGCCAGCGTAGCCAATGACTATTTGTGGGCAGCACAGAATCAGCTGTCTACCACTTCCTATTTTCTCCGGGCGCCGGTAGCAATGATCAGCGCCAACCGGAAAACTTCTTCACCCGTACTGGCATTGTCTGACGGATTTTTTCTCTCTGAAAGTATTTCAGCAGATAATCAGGATAAAGAAATTCTGTATTATGACTCAGCAGAAGAATGCTTTCAGGCATTAGCCCGGGGTGATGCAGATATTACTTATTCCAATACCTATATTGCGGAACACCTATTATCTGATCCAAGATATGAGCCATTTTCTATTGTTACGATGACAAATTACTCCGATGAAATCAGCCTTGGTATCTCCAGTTCATCAGATCCCAGACTGTTCTCTATCCTGGACAAGGTATTGCAATATACCTCTAATGACATGATTAATGAACTGGTTCTGAAAAACAGTTTAAACTCACACTCTGTAAACTGGCGCGACCTGCTCTATCAATATCCGGTGCAGACTATGAGTATTATATTTCTGGTTTTTATCCTGGTAATCAGTGTATTCAGTTACATTCTGATTACGAAATCCAGGAATCACCGGCAGATTGAAAAAATTATGTATTTAGATGATCTTACAAACATCTGGAACTTAAATAAATTCCGGCTGGAAGCAGAAAAAATACTGAGCATTCCCGGTAACAGGACTTATGCATTTATCTATGCTGATATTAATCAATTCAAAACGATTAATGATACCTTTGGTTTTGCAGAAGGAGATCAGCTGCTACGTAATTTTGCCAATATCCTGCGTGAAAATATACGGGAAGGTGAATGCTGTGCCCGGGTATCCGCTGACCAGTTTGTGCTGATGCTGCGTTATGAAAACTGGACCCAGATGACGGAACGGACAAAGTCCATTGATCACCAAATGAATGACCTTCTGATAGCAGAAAATAAAACCTACCGGCTGATTATTATCTTTGGCGTTTATCTCTTACAGGATACAGATCCCCTGGATGTATCCCTGATGCTGGATCTGGCGAATTACGCCAGAAGAAGCGCAAAGATCACCCATAAGAGCCTGACAATCAAGTATGATGAAAATATGCGTCAGGAAGAACTGCAGGAGCGAAAACTGGCAAACGTAATGCATGCCGCATTAGAAAACAATGAGTTTATCCCCTATTTTCAGCCCAAATACAATATGGCAGATCATTCCATTATTGGAAGTGAAGCATTGGTTAGATGGATTGACACACAAAAGGAAATACAGTATCCCGGTTCTTTCATTCCATTTTTTGAAAAAAATGGTTTTATTGTAGAAATTGATTTGTGTATTTATACTAACGTGTGCCGGATTATCCGTTCCTGGATCGACCAGGGTCTGGAAGTAAAACCGGTATCCTGTAATTTTTCCAGACTTCATTTTAGAAACGAAGACTTCCCCCAGACCCTTTGCCGGATAGCAGATCAATTCCAGGTTCCCCATGAATATCTGGAACTGGAAATAACGGAAAGTGTAGTTATGGAAAACAAAGAAAGAGTTCTGGATTATCTGGGTCGATTGAAGAAACTTAACTTTCTCATATCCATTGATGATTTTGGCTCCGGATATTCCTCTCTTGGAATGCTCCAGTACCTTACAGTGGATGTAATCAAGCTGGATCGCAGCTTTCTCCAGGAAGGTATTGCGAAAAAGCGCATGCGTACCATTATACAAGGAATTATTAATGTAATCCATGGTTTGAATATTTCCATTATTTGTGAAGGTGTGGAAAATGAAGAACAGGCTGAAATGCTGATGGAGATGGGCTGCCACCGGGCGCAGGGTTTCTATTACGCCAGGCCAATGCCGCTGGAAGAGTTTGAACATCTGGTCAAAGAGAATCATTAAAGCTTAAAAACATACAGCAAAAAGGAGGCCGTTTGGAAAACGCCTCCTTTTTATTATCCCTTAACCGCTCCGGCTGTCATACCTTCGATTACGGTTTTATTTAAAATCATATATAAAATCAGCATAGGCAGAACACTCATGGATACGGAAGCAAATATGGCTCCCCAGTTTTTTGCCCCGAATTCATTCTGGAAATATAAAAGTCCGGTCTGAATGGTTTTCAGTTTGGTATCACTGATAAATGTCATGGAGAAAATCAAATCATTCCATTTGTAGAAGAACTGCAGTACCAATACGGTTACAGCCGCATTTTTCATAAGGGGTACTACAATGTGCCACATCATACTGAAGATACCGCACCCATCAATAACGGAAGCTTCCATTATATCATTGGATAAAGATTTCATATATCCGGTCACCAGGAATACAGACAGTGACAGTCCAAATGCTATGTAAGTCAGAATCAGGCAAAGCCGGGTATTCACCAGTCCCATCTTATTGTAAATCTGAAACAATGGAATCAGCGCTGTAGCCACCGGAACCATGATCCCCATTAAGAAGAATTTCTCGAAAAATCCTCTCAGCTTCCATTCCATCTTTGTTACGGCAAAACCGATTGTCATACTGAAGACTACGATAAATACCAGGGAGACCAACGTGTTAATCAAACTATTCTTAAAGAAAAGTCCCATGTTTCCTCGTGTCCACGCATCAATAAAGTTCTGGAAATAAAGACCATCGGGAAGAGCGTAAGCTGCTTTTGTTACAAATTCTGCCGGTTTCTTCAGCGCCGCAGTCAGCATCCAGAAGATTGGATATACTTCGATAATCACCAGGATAAAAATAAAGATTTTAATTAATACAGATTTTGTTATTTTTTTTGCTTTATATCCGTTCATATCCGCTCCTCCTATCCCTGTCTGTCGAATTTCTTAATAATTGTAGTTCCAATAATACAGATAATAAAAATGACAATTGCTATGGTACTGCCGTATCCGACCTTTCCAAATCCAAAAGAAGCATTGTACATATACATGGAAAGTGAAGTCGTTGCATTTCCGGGACCGCCTCCGGTCAGAGCCATTGCAGATTCAAACATCTTCACCGTACCGGAGAAGCTGAATACCAGACAGGTGATAGTTACCGGGCGAAGGAGCGGCATGAGGATGCCTTTAAACAAATTCCATGCGTTGCATCCGTCAATCTTCGCAGCTTCCATTACGTCATCCGGAATATCCAGAAGCGCACCATAGAAAATAACTGCGTAGAATCCCATTGAAACCCATACATCCATGACGCTTAAAGCTTTCAGCGCTGTACTTGCCTGTCCAATCCAGGGCTGTACCCAGTCCTGCAGACCGATATTTGCCAGAATACTGTTTAATAAACCGTAGTTTGGCTGAATCTCATAAATTTTTGCAAACAACTGGCCTACCGCTACTGTTGGCAGTACTACCGGAAAGAAGATCAGGGTACGGATTACATTTTTGAATCGCTTTAACCAGAATTTAAATACCAGCGCCATACACAGTCCAAGTGCAACCTGTCCTAGCATAACCATGCCGATATACTTTAAGTTCACTACCAGGGCATCTTTAAAACGTGCATCAATAAATAACTTTTCATAATTTTTTAAACCGGAAAAACTCCAGTTCAGCCCAGGTGTGCCATCGTAGAATGAATATACGAATGACCAGATAACCGGAACGAATACCAGCCCTACATATAAGATCAGGCCAGGTATTACAAATAAAGCAATTGCTTTTTTATTTCCTAATACTTTATTCATACTTGCCTCCATTTGCATATCGTAAGCCTGCTTACAATACTGCCTTAAGTACGTGTTTTGTCTGCATTTTGGGTATAAAAAGAGCGACAGGCCGAGATCCAGTCTGATACACGTTTCCATGCTGCTGTCTTTCCCATAATCTATCGCTCTGTTCATTTATTTCCTTGGGCAGCATGCGCTGCCCATGTGTCCATTCAACTGCTGCCGCAAATGTTATTTGCTCAAATCATAAGCATCCTGTATGGACTGCATATATTCTTCCGGTGTCATTTCTCCGTTGGCAAGGGTCTGAACGTTATCCTGTGCTGCTGTCTTGGTTTCATTGTTCATCATCGCTTCGAACCAGGTTGCTGCATTTGTTACGGAATCAATAGTATCTACAACCACCTGGTTGATCGGGCTTAATTCACCTTCAACCGTATATTTGTAGCCTTTTACAGAACCCATTTCCTTCATTGCATAATCGCCTGCATGTTCTACGAAATATTTTAACCAGTCTGCTGTTGCATCATCGTATTTATCTTTGGAAAGTGCCAGTATATTACCA
>NZ_JNGB01000218.1:0-4853 GCF_001029355.1 Robinsoniella sp. RHS | reverse complement strand
TCAATTAATCCTTCTTTTGCAATCTGAGCATTCTTTGATGCACGGATAATACGGATTACCTCATCAATATTGTCAAGAGCAATCAGTAATCCCTGTAAAATATGGGCACGTTCTTCTGCCTTATTCAGTTCATACTGGGTTCTTCTGGTAACGACTTCTTCCTGGTGCTGGATATAGTAGTGCAGCATCTGAAGGATGTTCATAACCTTTGGCTCATTATTTACAAGTGCAAGCATAATTACACCGAAAGTATCCTGCAGCTGTGTATGCTTGTATAATTGATTCAGAAGAACATTGGCATTCACATCACGGCGAAGCTCAATGTTAATACGCATACCTTCCCGGTTTGACTCATCGGTAATATTTGTAATACCGTCAACTTTTTTATCTCTGACCAGATCAGCAATTTTCTCAATTAATCTTGCTTTATTTACCATGTACGGTAATTCACTTACAATGATTCTGCTCTTACCATTTGGCATAGATTCGATATCGGTAACTGCCCGGACGCGGATTTTTCCCCGACCAGTCCGATAAGCTTCTTCTATCCCCTTTGTACCCAGAATCTGGGCTCCCGTAGGAAAGTCCGGACCTTTTACAATTTCCAGTATTTCATCAATTTCCGTATCGCGGCTCTCTTCAATGCGGTTGTCAATCATTTTGATTACTGCATTTACAATCTCTTTCAGATTGTGAGGCGGAATATTGGTTGCCATACCAACGGCGATACCTGAGGTTCCATTTACCAGAAGATTGGGATATCTGGCAGGAAGAACCGCCGGTTCTCTCTCTGTCTCGTCAAAGTTCGGTACAAAATCTACCGTATTTTTATTAATATCAGCCAGCATTTCCATGGAAATCTTGCTGAGACGTGCTTCTGTATAACGCATGGCAGCTGCGCCGTCACCGTCCACGGAACCAAAGTTCCCATGACCGTCAACCAGCGGATAACGGGTGGACCATTCCTGTTCCATATTTACCAATGCCCCATAGATAGAGCTGTCACCATGAGGGTGATACTTACCCATGGTATCACCGACAATACGCGCACATTTTCTATGCGGCTTGTCAGGACCATTATTTAATTCGATCATAGAATACAGAACTCTACGCTGAACAGGCTTTAACCCGTCTCTTACATCAGGAAGTGCACGGGCGGCAATAACGCTCATGGCATAGTCGATGTAGGATTTCTCCATTGTTTTCTTTAGATCAACATCATGTACCTTATCAAAAATATTGTCTTCCAACGACTTTCTCCTCCTAAATGTCCAGATTTTCTACATATTTAGCATTTTCTTCAATAAATTCACGACGCGGCTCTACCTGGTCTCCCATTAAGGTCGTAAAGGTAATATCCAGTTCCGACGATGCTTCTTCATCCATCGTAACCCGGAGTAAAATCCTGCTCTCCGGATCCATAGTTGTCTCCCAGAGCTGTTCCGCATCCATTTCTCCAAGTCCTTTGTAACGCTGTATCTTATTACTCTGGTCTCTGCCGACTTCTGTCAAAATTGAATTTAATTCTTCATCGCTGTAAGCATACCACACTTTTTTGTTTTTCTCCAGCTTATAAAGTGGCGGCTGTGCCAGATACACATGTCCCTCTTTAATCAGATCAGGCATAAAACGATACATAAAGGTTAATAATAACGTACTGATATGGGCACCGTCAACATCGGCATCGGTCATAATAATAATTTTATGGTATCTCAGTTTCGATATATCAAAATCATCGTGGATACCTGTACCAAACGCTGTAATCATCGCTTTAATTTCAGCGTTTGCATAAATTTTATCCAGTCTTGCCTTTTCCACGTTCAGTATTTTTCCACGCAGGGGAAGAATTGCCTGGGTACTTCTGCTTCTTGCCGTTTTTGCAGAACCACCCGCGGAATCTCCCTCGACAATGTAGATTTCACAGTTTTTCGGATCCTTATCCGAGCAATCCGCCAGTTTACCCGGAAGAGACATTCCGTCAAGGGCTGATTTTCTTCTTGTTAAATCACGGGCTTTTCTTGCCGCATCCCTTGCTCTCTGAGCCATAATTGATTTTTCCAGAATCATCTTCGCGATCTGAGGATGCTGTTCCAGGTAAATCATAAGCTGTTCAGAAACCACATTATCTACAGCTCCTCTTGCTTCACTGTTTCCAAGTTTCTGTTTCGTCTGTCCTTCAAACTGCGGATCCCCAATCTTAATACTGATAATTGCCGTGATACCTTCTCTGATATCCTCACCAACCAAAGACTCACTGTCCTTAATCAGTTTATTGGTTCTTGCATAGTCATTAAATGTTTTGGTAAGCGCACTCTTAAATCCAGTCAGATGGGTACCGCCTTCCGGAGTAGTAATGTTATTTACAAAACTGTATGCCCCTTCCGTATAACCGTCATTATGCTGCATCGCGACTTCTACATACACATCATCCCTGGTGCCTTCACAATAAATTATATCCGGGTAGAGCGGATTTTTACCCTTGTTCAGATAAGAAACAAATTCCTTGATTCCGCCTTCGTAGTGGAAAATCTTCTCCACCGGCTCCTCGTTTCTCTCATCTCTTAAGATAATCCTGATATTCTTCGTCAGGAATGCCATTTCCCGAAGTCTCTGCTTCAGTGTATTAAAATCATAAACCGTTTCTTCGAAAATTTCTTTATCCGGAAGGAAGGTAACCATGGTTCCTGTCTTCTCCGGATCACATTCTCCGATCACTTTTAGTTTATATACAACTTTACCTCTTTCATAACGCTGTCTGTAGATCTTACCCTCACTGTAGATTGTAACCTCCAGATTTTCCGACAAAGCATTAACGACAGAAGCACCTACCCCGTGAAGACCACCGGATACTTTATAGCCGCCGCCGCCGAATTTACCACCTGCATGAAGAATCGTAAATACTACTTCTACTGCCGGAAGTCCTGATTTATGATTGATTCCTACCGGGATACCGCGGCCATTATCGATTACCGTTATGGAATTGTCTTTATTAATGGTCACCTGAATTGTGTCGCAGTATCCTGCAAGTGCTTCATCCACTGCATTATCTACAATTTCATATACCAGATGGTGAAGTCCGCGGATCGATGTACTTCCAATGTACATACCAGGTCTTTTCCGGACTGCTTCCAACCCCTCTAAAATTTGTATTTGATCTGCGCCATATTCTGAATTTAATTCTGTACCCATAAGAATCCTCCTGTTTTCGCTGCTGCGTATTTACACATGTTATTCATAGACGATACCGTCCACCACATGAAATACTTTATTAATCTTAAATTGATTCTCTATAAAATCATCGATACCCGTACAGGTGATCAATGTTTGAATATCATGAATGCTGTCTAACAGATAGTGTTGCCTGTTACTGTCCAGTTCAGACAAGACATCATCCAGCAATAAAATTGGTGTATCTTTGATTTCCTGCTTCACCAGCTCAATTTCAGCCAGCTTTAAAGATAAAGCAGCTGTTCTCTGCTGCCCCTGGGAGCCAAACCTGCGGATATCCACATCCTGGATTTTAAAACACAGATCATCTCTGTGGGGACCGGTCATGGTCATCCTCATCTTCAGATCTTTATCCCTGCCTCGTCTCAGCTGTTCTTCAAAAGATTCAGCCGGAACGTTTTTCTCATAATCCACAATTAATTCTTCCCTGTCTCCCGAAAGTTTTTTATGGATGCCTGCAATGATTCCATTCAGACGCTCTACAAATAACTGACGTTCCTCGATTACTTTGCAGCCGTACTGAACCATCTGCTGGTCCCAGATATCCAGGGTATCCAGGTATTCCGGATGAAAGGCAATATCTTTGAGCAGTTTATTTCTCTGATTCACTATTTTATTATAATTTGATAACTGAAACAAATATAATTTATTTAACTGACATAGCTCCATGTCAATAAAACGCCTTCTCTCAGAAGGACCGTTTTTAATAATATTAAGATCCTCCGGTGAGAAAAATACCAGGTTCACAATTCCAAAGAGTTCGCTGGCTTTCCGTATCGGTATACCGTTAATCGCAATTCCCTTTGTCCTGTTCTTCTTTAAATGCATGTCTATCTTATAAGCACTGCCGTTTTTATTCAGCCTCATACGAATATGAGATTCATCCTCATGAAACTGGATGATTTCACGATCCTTGCTTCCCTTGTGGGATTTGGTAGTCCCACAGAGATACACTGCTTCTAAAATATTCGTCTTACCCTGCGCATTATCACCATAGAAAATATTCGTACCACTATCAAACTTTAATTTTAAGGAATTATAATTTCTAAATTTCTCAAGTTTAATAGATTCAATAATCATGTCAGCACCAACTATTTTACAATTTTTATCGTTTCTCCATCGAAGTCCACTACATCATTCTCATGTAACTTTTTCCCCCGCTGGTATTCCACTTCGCCATTCACTTTCACAAGTCCGTCCTGGATTACAACTTTCGCAACCACTCCGGAATCTACCAGCCCGGCAGCCTTTAATGCCTGACCCAGTTTGATATAATCATCTCTTAACTTAATCGTTTCCATGATGCCCTTTCCTCTAAACCGTAAAATTAACCGGAAGAATCAAATAGATATATGTTTCTTTCTCGTCTTTAATAAAACAGGGTGCTTTCGGATTCACCAGATACAGGGTAACATTCTCATCGTCAATGACACGAAGTGAATCAATTAAGAATCTTGGGTTGAATCCAATCAGGATATCTTTCCCTTCTTTCGTAATATCAATTTCTTCATCCATCGAACCGATCTGGGAATTGATTTTCAGTTCCATAGCATCATCACTGATCTGGATGATAATCGGCTTCTTGTCACTTTCCTTTACAAGAAGAGTAGCACGATCGATACAAT
>NZ_JNGB01000217.1:0-3917 GCF_001029355.1 Robinsoniella sp. RHS | reverse complement strand
GATTCCTTCATTTAGATAAGGACGGTTCGTAGGATCTGATTTCTTTACATAATTTGGATGAACACCATGTGCATTGTCTGCAGAAATCATGAAACTGGAGGACAGTGCCATTAAAAATGCTTCCTCATCCCTTAAAGCGCCTTTGTTTATTCTTCTCAGGGTGTCTCCCAGAAAGGTGGATGCTGCTCCCTGCTTGGTTGCACTTCCCACTTCTTCATTGTCCAGTACACAATACACCGCCACACTTTTCGTACTATTTCCTTTGCGAAATCCCTGAAGTGACGCAAATGCACACTGCAGATCGTCCAGCCGCCCGCTGGAGATATATTCTTCATTTGCTCCCCAGAAGCTTCCTTTTACTCTGTTATACAAAAATAAATCCGTACTTAATACAGATTCTTCCAAAACCCCGGCATTTTCAGCCACCATTCGAATAAAAGAGCCTTTTGCAGTCTCATCTCCCAGAACGGGTTGCATGTCATCCTGTACATTATATTTATAACCTTCATTTACTTCCCGGTTCATGTGTACCGCGAGATTTGGAATCATTACCAGATCACGGTCGATATCCACAAGCCGGGTACAGATCTTTTCCTTTTCTTTCACCATAATTCTTCCTGCAACTGAGAGGGGTCTGTCAAACCAGGGTGAACAGATCATTCCTCCATATTTTTCCACATTTAATTTCACATATTTATTTTCCGTTACAATTTCCGGATGCTCTTTCACCTTGAAGGTGGGCGAATCACTGTGACTGGATATTATCTGATATCCGCTAAATTCCTTTGTTGGCAGCTTAAATGCAATAAGAGAAGATCCGTTTCTGGAAACAAAGTAATTCCTGCCTGCCTCCAGCTTCCACGGTCTTCCCTCTTGTAATTCTTCATATCCGTCCGACGCCAGTATTTCCTTTATATTTGAAATCACATGGTAGCAGCTTGGACTGCGGTCAATAAATGCTAATAACTCCCGGGCTGATTCTCTATACATCTTCTTTAATACCTCCTGATAACTGCATTTCAGCCGTCATAGTGGAAACTGCACGGAGCGGCTGAAATACTTTTTTTGTTATCATAACACAACCTCTATTTGTATTCAATGGATTGCTTATTCCTGTGTTTCCCTAATTCTTTCCACTACCGGCTGTTTGCGGAAGATATAGATTGCCGCTGTGGATACGATAACCGGTATTAATATGGTAAATGCCGCATAACCTATGAAATACCATACCGGGAACTTAAAGTGCATGTAGTTGACTCCAATATTATCCATGACTTTAATTACCAGAATACCGGCACCAGTCCCCAAAACCAATGTAAATGCTAAATTAACAGCTGCCAGCAGAAATCCCTCATACTGAATCATTCTGGATAACTGGCGTTCTGTCATACCAATGGACTGCAGCACTGCAAATTCCTGTTTTCTGGTAACGATATTGGTAATTAAAGTATTTACCAGATTAATCAGACTAAATGCAATGATAAAGCAGCAGATTCCCAGCAGCATACTGCTAATTCTTGCATACGTTAACTTATCCGCCTCAATTCTTTCCTGCAAAGTATCCATAGCGATCCTTTGGTCTTCATCCACAATATCTGCCAGTGCAGCAGTAATATCTGCTTCTTTTGCCTGATCCGTAGAAACGATTAATAAGTAATTCAGGTTCATGTCTCCCATAATTTTGCGCATGGAATCCTCAGTCATCCAGATAATGGAATTGTCCATATTCTTCATAAAGTCCGTACCCATAAATGCCCCCACCGTAAATGTTTCATTTACCGTGCTTCCATTATAGAAAGTAAGTTCCAGTTTTTCTCCAAGCTTTAGATTTGCGCCAAAAATTTCTTTCAGCAAAGCATTATTCTGCACCAGTATCTCATTATTCTCCGTCATGCGGTCATAATCCAGGCTTCCTTCTTTAATCTCTGTCTGCATCTCTTTCAGATCCGATTTGTTGAAAGTCATAATTCCGTCCACCGAATTCTGTCCATTCATTAAATAATGTACCTTAACTTTTTGATTTGCATATACCTTCTTAACACCGTCAATCTGTTCAATCCGGCTTATCAGACTGTCATTGATCGGGTTATCCAGCTGCAGGTCGCTAAACCCATGCTCCAATGTCTGGGTCACATTATTTGAAAAAGAAATTACATATTCACCAATAGAAAACTCACTTTGCCTTGAGTATCCTTCCTGGCTGAAAGAATTCAGATAGATTGATGCTGTCATAAACAGGATTCCCCCTACTCCCATAGAAATCATCGTCAGAGTAGACTTCTTACGATTTCTGGCGAATCCCATTTTCGCCATGGAAAGAGGTGTTATCTTTCTTGCTAATTTCTTTGTATTCCCCTTTCGTACTCTTCCTTCATAAGCATTGAATCTGGATGCTTCGATCGGAGAAACGGCTGCTGCTATTTTCGCTGGGCGCCGTATGGAGAACAGAACGGTAAATAGTTCAATTGCTATTGTCAATAGTCCCATAATCCCAGTATTCATCCAGCTGAATCCATCTGCCTTCAGAAAATAAGCTCCAATGACTCCGATGACGATACCTGCCGGAATAGCAAATGCACTTAATATCCAACCTTCTCTGGTAACCATATTCCGAATCTGTTTTTTCGTCATACCGATTGTGCGAAGCTGTCCGAACTGGCGGATTCTCCCAACTACCGATATATAAAACACGCTGTAAATTACAAGTATGCTGACAAAGATAAGCCCGATTGCAATTCCCGTGGCAGTTCCTATAATCTGTATTTTTTTTGCACCCATCAGGGTATCTGCGAAATAAGTATTATCACTGACGTTCTGCCGTTCAATTTTACATTCTGCCGCAATACCAACAGCCCGCTTTTTAAACTCTTCACTTGTCATGAATTTTGCATCTTTTATTTTCACAAGTGCATCATAATTAATTTCTTTCATGCTGCTGCCTTGATCTGCATACTGCTTTGAAACAGCAAAGGGATAAATTTTATTTGCAGGTTCCCCTTCTAAAAGCCCGGTTACAGCAAAGGTTTCCGTGGTTCCATCCAGGAAAGTAATTTCAAAATTCTCTCCCAGCCGGCTTTCTTTTCCTATTGCTTTTAGAAATCCCGGAAATACTGCCACCTCATTTAACGCCTGTGGAAAGGTTCCTTCTTTCACGGTCGCCTGTTTAATCGGACCTTGTTTTTCCGGAAAATAAACAGGATAAAAAGAATAATCATCTACCGAGATCACTTTGCCGAATTTATTAAGTGACAGATACTCGATATTTTCATTATTGTTTAACGCTTCTATCTGATCCATACTCAGATCTTTATATATCACATGCTGCATTTTTTCTACAGCCCGGTCCTGACCTGTAAAATATGCCGCAATGAAAAACAGCATCCCAGAAAGTAACGTGGTAGACAAAACAATTGTAAGAATAATAAAAATATTGCGCATCCGGTTGTTTTTAAGACTGCTTACAGCCAGGTTCCAGATGTATTTTCCATTGTTGTTCTTTTCCAGCTTCATGTTTATACCTCCCCTGAATAGAGCAAGCTGGCTTGCGCTATTCCTGAATTAGTAGTTTGAAAGCACTTTTCTTTCAAATTTACCACCTGCCTTCTGCAACTTTACCATCTTCGATACGAATTGTCACATCTGCCATCTGGGCAATTTCTTCATTATGTGTAATCATCACTACTGTCTGATGAAATTGGCTGCTTGTTAATTTTAGAAGTCCCAGTACATCTGCACTTGTCTTACTGTCCAGATTACCGGTAGGCTCATCCGCAAGAATAATTGCCGGTTTTGTTGCCAATGCCCTTGCAATTGCCACCCTCTGCTGCTGTCCCCCGGAAAGCATATTCGGCATATTTGTAAGCTTTTCTTCTAACCCCAGCATCTTTACTACTTTCTTAACATACTCCTCATCCGTT
>NZ_JNGB01000022.1:0-14519 GCF_001029355.1 Robinsoniella sp. RHS | reverse complement strand
TTTTTTGCACCTGCACTATGTTGGTGCGCCTGAACGATAGATGCATCTAACGAAAGTTCTTCCAATGCGGCTTCAAGGCTTAGAACGCGAAAAATATTATCCAGTACGCCAGCATCAATCCACTTACGAAAACGGCTGTATACACTTTCCCATGGCCCATAACGCTCAGGAAGATCACGCCATGGGGCTCCGCTTCGCGCCAGCCAAATCATTGCATTAAGCATGGTACGGTTTTCTTTTGAGGGACGACCTGGTTTTCCTGTGTTTTCAGGAGGAAGTAAAGTTACTATATGATTCCATTCATCATCTGTTAATTCATATCGTCTCAACATATAAAACACCCCTTTTTCTTTATTTTACCATAAAACGGGGATGCAAAACATTTGTTTTGTGCAACTTTTAATTTTAAAACACGCTCTAGAGTCGTGTTTTAAAATTGCTTTCTGGCAGCTGTGCGTCACAGTTTGTGGGAGATTTGTCCCGGATGAAGGGCGCGTAGCGGGCTACGTAACCTGAATTCGGGGCAAATACTTGCCGTCAAAGTAGGGGCGTGCAGATGTACAGGAATGAATTTTCAAACACGCTCTAGTACCAGCACCTATCTCTCCCTTCGCATCTCCACAATATCATACAAATCCTCAAAAGATATCTTAGTATTCACAATCTTCAGGATTCTTGCAGTATCATCTATTCTGGACACCATACCCGTCAACTTCAGGTATTCATTTTTACAGAAATATACGACTGTTACAATATCATTTTTCTGCACCTGGCGAAGTTTCCGGCTCAGTTCTTCCTGATATTCTTCTAATAGTTCAATCTTCGGGACCACAATTTTTTCTTTCTTCCGTAAAACTTCCGGATACCCTTTTAATGCAGCGAACGGCATAAACTGTTTTGCCCGTTCTTCTCTGGTCATTTTAGACACCACTTTTATGCCCTCCTATCTGGCGGTTCCGCTCCATTGTAGTTGCCCCTTCCTGCAGGTTCATTCCCTTTAGAATTGCATTTTTTCCGAACTTCTCTTTGATATCCAGCATTGCTTTCTGCATCTTATGTTCCCTTTCCAGCTCTGCAGGATCCGTAAATAAATCATACTGCTGATACATCTCATCCACAACGTTATTAAAAGTTAAATATACTCTGTGCACAGGAGTGTGCCTGTCCACGATCTTTTCATACAGCCTCTGTGTATAGGCGATGATCTGCTTTGCGGAGCTGGTGGTCACGGTCATGGATGTTGTCCCATGTGACGATTTCTTCTCAATGCGGTTAGAATAGCCCACATAGAGGGTAATGGAATCCGTAACAAGACCTTTATCCACCAATTCCAGACAGAGTAAATCCGCCATTTCTTTTACGATAAGCTTTCCTTTTTCATAGTCATAATCGCAGCCCAATACCTGACCGCTGGATATGGAATTTGACTTGGACTTATATGCTTTGATATCTGCCATTGTAGTCGTTTCTCTTCCCCAGGCATGATCAATCAGTAATTCCGCATCAATACCAAACAGCTTGTACAGCATCGACTCATCTGCTGCCGCAACCTGCTTCATCGTATATATGCCCATCCGTTCCAGCCGTTTTGCAATTCCTGCACCTACCCTCCAGAAATCTGTGAGCGGCTTATGGCTGCTCAACGTCTTCCGGTAAGCTTCTTCATCCAGAATACCAATATGGTCTTCCACGTGTTTTGCCGTTATATCAAGGGCAATCTTCGCAAGATACAGGTTTGTTCCAATCCCACAGGTTGCCGTAATTCCTGTAGTATCAAGGATATCCTTCATGATTTGCATACTCAGTTCTTTTGACGTCATCTGATACATGGCTAAATAGTCCGTTACGTCCATAAATACTTCATCAATCGAGTAGACATGGATATCTTCTTTTGCTATATATTTCAGATAGATGGCATAGATTTCTGCGGAATATTCCATATATAACTGCATTCTGGGCGGTGCCATTATATAATCTATATGTGCCGGAATCTGGAATACCCTGCATCTGCCCGGAACCCCCTGCTCCTTCATGGACGGTGAAACAGCCAGACATATTGTCTTCTCTGTCCGTTCCGGATCCGCTACTACAAGATTGGTTGTCATTGGATCAAGACCGCGCTCTACGCACTCCACCGAAGCGTAGAATGATTTCAAATCAATACAGACATAGATTTTATTTTGTGACATCCATTTCACCTCACTCTTATTTTAATCCGGACCGTGTCAGAATATTCATCCATCTGCACGCAAAAGCCCTGCCATTTAACCTGGCAGGACTACTTGCTGCAACTATTTTCATAATCACTATTCCTGTTTATCTTTTAATTCCATTTTATTGATACACGATGAATCGTCCATCTTTAGCCGGAGTAATGGTACCTGCTGATGTAACCGCCTTAGTTACAATATCATATGATAAGATATCCGTCTTTGAACAATTTTGCAGACACTCTTCCGGTACGGAGCCTTCCGTAACAGCAATTGTGTAACTGCGCGCAGTATCAATTGCCTTCCCATCCGCCGCAGTGATTTTTTTCACTCTGCTGCCAGGCTCTGCCGTAGGGTCAAATTCTATTTTCAGTCCGGAAAAATAATAAAACCATCCGGTCTGGTTATTCTCCACACTCACAGAATATTCAAGTACTTTCCGTAAATCCTCACCACTTATGGATGCCTTCCATAATGCTCCACTATCGTTGGCTTTTAAATCCGGCATAATGCGGTCTATATCTGCAGCAGTAATATCCCCGGCATATATCCGTCCGCTGATACCCTTGCCGTTGTAGCATCCATCCTTGCCATTGTCAAGAATAAGTGCCAGTTCACAGTCTCCCCAGGCACGCATGGCATCAGCCACAAAGCTGCCTGTGTCTGTCAGTGTAAAACTCTCGCTTGCTTTGCCCAGTACCTTTGAAGGCTCCGCCGCCGGCGGTGACAGATTCTGTTCATCTACCATGCTGATAACCTCTGCCTTGCTAAGCTTCCCCTCCAACATCCCGGCAAGACCTTCCTGCAATGCATCCTGGGCATTCTCCAATGTAGGAAATACTGCATAGCGGCCCTGGTTCAATGCCGGAAGCAGCTCTTCTATTTCAGGAACATCCGGCGGTGCTGCATCAATCAGGCTTGAGAACATCGCGCCTGTATCCGCCGCAAGTGTCTGCTGGCCTTCAACTGTAGATATATAATTCATCAGCTCCATAACAAGTTCATATTTCTCCTTGTTGTCCGACTCTGCCAGATGCTTGTTGAGCCCAATATAACATACCATATAGAGACGTGCCCAGTCATTATTACTACCGGGATTAAAAAATGGCATAAGGGCAAATTCATCCGTAGTACCGGTTTGTTCATATCCCATTTTTGCCATCAATGATGAATCCTCCACCATTGCACATTGACGGGTAAAAAGCATCTTCTCCCGTTCCGAATAATTAATATCCAAATCAGACGATTTCCATACACCGGCATCTATCATTTGCCGGAACACATCCAGTGCCCCGTCAAAGTGCTTGCCGAAGCTGCCTTTTCCCTGATTGTAATCATCCATCCATTCCAAATCCTGTGGACGGCTAAAGTAACTGCCAAAATTGTAGCCCGTAAAAGCAGTAGCCAGTACTTCGGGATTCTCAAATCCCAATTGAATGGAACGGATACCACTGGCTTCAATTGTCTGACACAATTTCAGAAAGCCTTCAAAGTCCTCGGGTATTTCCCAGCCATTTTCCTGAAACAGCGTTTTATTATATACAATCCCCCTTACCTGAGCCGGTCCGGGCAGATAATAGAGCTTTCCATCTGTGGAAATATCATTTAACATGGATGTATTATAGCGGCTGGAGAATTCCATTCCGGAAAGATCCAGCAGCCGGTCACTCCAATACTCCTTGCCCACATCTAAAGGCCAGGTCATGACGATATCCGGAAGATCGTCATGTTCCAAGCGTGCAGCATATTCCTCTATTCCCATATTACGTGTAAAATTTCCAACCTGTACGATATCAATTTCAGGAAACTTTTCCTCTACCGCCTTTTCAAACTCATTAATGGAAAATGCATACTTAACCAGAACTGTTATTGGTGTCTTTCCCTTAGCGATAGCCTTCTGGGTTAAAATATCTTCATTGTCCGAAACCTTTGCCCCACAGCCCGGCAAACATAGCAGAAGTGTCATCATAATTATGATCATTAACACTTGCCTCTGAATCTTCTCAGATCGTTTAAGCACTCTCATCAGTTCCCCCTCTTAACAAGAAACGTTATCTGTCACTAATTTTTCAAACGCTGGGATATCCATTGGCCTTGCAAAAACGTACCCCTGTATGTAGTCGCAGCCCGCGCGTTTGAGCATGTCTACCTGCTCCCGTTCTTCCACGCCTTCGGCAACTGTTTCCATTGACAACGCTTTTGCCATGCTTATAATATTTGTTACCACAGCCTCTGTGCGGCTCAAATCAACACCTTCTCCATGGAAAAATATTTTATCCAGTTTAAGTACATCAACCGGAATCGTCTGTATCAGATTCAGTGAAGAATATCCGCTGCCAAAGTCGTCCATTGAGCATTCAAATCCTGCTGCCTTAATATTCCGGATAATATGAATCAGACGGCTGCTATTTTCCAGCACCATACTTTCTGTTACCTCAATTTCAATCAGTGACCTATCCATGTTATACTTATCGGCGATCCGGATGTATTCAAAAAGGAAATTGTTATCTCTGAAATGCAGACGGGAACAGTTCACTGATATTCTTACCTGTGCCATTCCCTGATCAATCCATCTGCGTAATGTGCGGCAAACCGTTTCAAACACAAATAAATCCAGTTGGATGATAAAACCGTTTTTTTCAAAGAGTGGAATAAACTCATCCGGATATATCATACCCTCCGTGACACTCTTCCAGCGGACAAGAGCCTCCGCACCGCCAATTCGTTCCTCCGGCAACCGGTACTTGGGTTGTAAAAATACCACAAACTCTCCGTTGTTAAGCGCTGTTTCCATTCTGTCTTCCAGCTGCTTTTCACGGAGAAGCTGACGTCGCACCCCATCGTCATAAAAAGCACATCGCAGCTTACTGTCAACTGTACGGTGTGTTTCACGTAAAGCCAGCTTTGCCCTGTCAATCATTTGCGGGAATGTCAGAGTACTGTTCTCAATCACATAAATGCCAAATTCCATAATCGGCAGGCTCCATGCCACATTCATATCCAGAACATTCTGCTCCGCTTCTGTGTGCCATCTGCCGAATTTCTCCAGTAATTCCGATTCATTGGAAAACTCCATTAGTATACAGAAATTATCTGCTGACTGCCTTCCCATACACTCTCTTTCCGATATCTTTTTGTTCATAAATTCGCTAAAAAACCGCAAAATGGCATCACAGTTAATACGTCCAATTTCATCATTAAGCACTTTGAACTTGACAATATTGGTGTAAACCAGTGCATATTGCATATTATGATCCGAAGTAAGCAGCTCCTCTGCCAACTCATAAAAACGCTGTATCGTATGTCCACCGGTTATATCATCCACATAAGCAATCTGTTCCAGCTTGCGTTTATGATTGTTAAAAATATACACCAGTGCCGCCGCCAGTCCGGCAAAAGTAATGGTGATCAATCCACATATAATCAGCGTAGATTGCAGCAGTAAATTTGACTTTTCGTTTACAACCTCTACCGGAACAAAGGAAAGCAGGTACCAGTCATCCGGAGCTACCGGAGTATAGACCATATAAGTCTCCTGACCATCCAATTTAAAACGGATCTGCCCGGATGCATTGACAGACATTTCCTGCATCACATCGTCCAGTTCCTTTTCCCCGATGATTAATCCTTCCAGGGTAGAAAAGATATTGTATCCGCTCTTAAAGGCATAAGTGGAAGATGAACGTACCACAACAGCCCCCTTCATGGTTACAATCTGGGAATATGCCTGATCGTTGAATGATGACATTGACAGCACCTGGTCAAAAGAAGACGGAGCGTAGCTCACAGCCAGTGCAACTATGTTTTTACCGTCAATGCTCATGTTGTCCAGTGGAACGGAAAACAGTATGTACTCCTTATTTTGGATTATCTGAGTGGTTGACATCGAGTCCTTTCCACTGAGCAGATCCTTCCGAACCGATTTATCAAGTGTGAGAAAGGTCTGTGTATTGCTTAAATCATATGCCGTGCCATCCGTATCGATAAGAAAAATGCTCTCATAGCTCAAGCCTTCCTTTTGCTTCTGCAGCATTTTCTTAGCTTCATCCATTCGACTGATGTCTGCATATTCCAGGGAAGCCGCCATTGTATGAAGGACATCGTAATTGTCATTAACAATACGATCCACATTTTCTCCTATACGTCTTGAGATCTCCTGGAGATATGCTTCACTCTCCTCCCGTATTGTGGAAGATAACCGACTGTAATATTGAAAGCTAAATATAGTAATAAGGATACATATAATAAAAAATATCAAAAATACTCTGTGATACATCCTTAAACTAAAAAAAGGATTTTTCTTTTCCTTCCGGATCATTTTGCTTCCTCCCACTTTCTTTTATGAGAACAGTTGATTTTATAGTATTATTATAACACAATTTTAAAATCTGTCGATATGTGTATAGTGAATATATAATCAATTTTTTTGAAAAAAATTTCTTTATATATACCTTAATTGTCGTAAAATTCGCAATTAACATAAGCACAGACTGTTTTCAGCCCAAAAGGCATGCCGGAGCATATTTTTATTTTAAAATATCGTTAATAAGTCGGCTCATTTCTTCCGGCGACCTGCGTGGTTCTTCCTCAGACCACAGAACCGTTGCTTTCCAGAACCCTGCAAGTTTCACTGCAAAAGCAAATTTATATCTTTTGTAATATTCCGCCAGTTCTTCTTCATCCAGATGGTCCGGCACATGTCCCACTTTTTTGGCAACCTCATATATAAGTGAAAGCAGATGATCTTCTATAAAATAAAGCAGATGTGCTTTGTTCATTAACATCAGTATATCAACATGATTTTCCCAGAACTCAAAATATGATTCCGCAATACTTTCCTGTGTTTCTGCATGATTAATTATAATTGTATTTGCAAATTCATTCATGAGAAGCTTCGTAGTATATTCGATCACTTCGTTTTTTGTTTTAAAATAGCGGTAAAAGGTTCTTCTTCCCAATCCGGCTTTATTGACTATCTGGGAAATTGTAATATCCTGATAATCTTTATGCCTCAATAAATCAAATAGTGCATCTATAATCCATTTTTTAGTTTTGTTTTCTTCCTTCAAATTCATCGATCTACTCCTTATTGGCACAAAATTAAAAATATGTATCACTTCGTGGGATCATATTGTATTGCCCTGATAATCGTATTATACTAGTGCATAAATAAATGCACAAGTGTGCCACGTTATTTGTTGTTTCATTTTGCTGCCTGTTTAACCAGGCGGCAACTATTTTACCCGTCAGTTAGTCATTTCTAACTTTTTTATAATAACGTGCACTGATTAGGAGGACTATATGAACATCGTAAATGCAATTCATCTGACAAAAAAATATGACGATCTGCTGGCTGTTAATAACATCAGCTTTCAGATAGGGAAAGGGGACATATACGGTTTTGTCGGCCCAAACGGAGCAGGAAAGAGTACTACCATTAATATGATTTCCGGTCTGCTTATTCCCGACAACGGAAAAATTGTGTTTGAGGAAGGCTTCACTTTTGATAAATGGCATGCGAATATTGGTCTGGTACCACAGGATTTAGCTATATATCCGGACTTATCAGCCGAAGAAAATGTGTCCTTTTTTGCTTCTCTATATGGGCTAAAAGGGAAAGTTCTGAAACTACATGTAAATGAAGCATTGAAATTAGTAGGGCTTGAAGAACATAAGAAAAAAAGATCAGATAAATTTTCCGGAGGTATGAAACGAAGGCTGAACATTGCCTGTGCAATAGCACATAAACCCAAACTGCTGATCATGGACGAACCCACTGTGGGTATCGACCCCCAATCCAGAAACTTTATTTTAGACAGTATACGAAAACTATCCCATAATGGAACAACTGTGATCTACACTTCACATTACATGGAAGAGGTAGAAGAAATCTGCAATAAAATTCTGATAATAGACCACGGGAAAGTTATCATAACCGGCGGGATACAAGCGGTTAAGGATAAGTTCAGCAAAGATAACGAATTATCATTAGAAGAAATTTTCTTATTATTGACCGGAAAGGAGCTTAGGGATTCATGATAGCCAGAATGTATTTAAAAGAAATCAAACAGTTTTTCCGTAAACCGTTTAACATTTTATTCATGCTGGCAGCCCCTGTAATTCTCATTTTACTTATGGGATATGCCATGTCAAATCTAATAGGAACAACCTGGGCAGAACCTTCGTCAGAGCATACCGTATTATTTTTTCTGGAAAAAAACACAAGTCCGGACCTTTGGCAAAAATTTTCCTCATTTAAAGAATCTATTGAAAATGGGATGGATTTTCCATTTAAAGAGACAGACAGCTTCGATAAAGGATGTCAGGAAGTAGATCAGCATGAAGCGATTGCATTGATTAAAATATCATCAGACGGCTTCTATTATTACCGCTCTCCATATAATGAGCCAGCAGAAAGCAAGATGTTAAGAACGGCATATCAGACACTTTTGCGTTCATCTGAAAATATTGCCCCTGCTTCTTTTATTGAGACAAAAGAAGTTCAGCAGAAAACCATTGATTCTTATACTTATTTTACCTTTGCGGAACTGGGTTTTATTATGATATATCTGTGCCTGATTGTAGGACAGAGTGTTTATTCCGAAAAGGAAGCAAAGACTTTTGAGCGGATCTATACTTCAAAAGCCAATATCAGTAAAATGCTGCTTTGTAAAATAGCCCTTGGCTGTACGGTGGCGAGCATTCAGATATTCCTCGTATATGCCATCTCAACCTATGTCCTGCACGTTGATTGGGGAAATTTAACTGTTCTGATATTTTTCTTATATATTTTGCTGGCATTGTTCAGTTCATCATTTGGCGCAGTAGCCGGACTTTTCATAAAGAAAAAAACGACACTCAATGATATTCTTTTGATGGTGTCAATTTTTATTGGCTTTTTAGGAGGAGGACTTACTCCTTTGTCTTTTTTGGAAACTATAAAAGCAGTGTCATTACTTTGTAAACTCAGTCCTTTATACTGGGTAACAAATTCTGCCATTATTCTGTCCGACGGAAAAATTGACGAAAACTTTTTGTTAGCTCTTGTTGTTTGTATACTTGTCATAGCTTGCATGGCTTGCATTTATTTAATAATCAGACGAAAAGAAAAATTAAAGGGGGTTTATGTTTATGAGTAATATATTGAAAAATTCCTGGATGTTATTTACCAGAAATAAAGAATATTTTTCAAGCATCGTAGTCTCACCGGTTATCATTCTCCTGCTATTTTCTTTTGTCTTATCCTTTCAATCTAAAGTGAATATTGCTGTTATTAACCAGGATCAAGGCCGATTTGGTACAAAAATAGAAGAAATCATCCAGGATATAGACTTTGTCAAACCGCTTAAAATTGATCTGAAAGAAGTAGAAAACGATATCCGAAACGGGAAAATAGACCTTGCGGTTATCATTGAAAAAAATGCATCCGGCATGGATCTGAACATGGAAAAACCGATACGTTTTATAAAGTCACAAAATTCTGAACTATCCGGTTATATGGAAACCATTCTGAATACAGCCATAGCTAATTATAATTCGGGTAATTCAGTCCAATTTACAATATCACAAAATCAAGTATCCGAAAAAGGGGTTCCTATAACAAACGCTTTGGGGATGGTTATTTTTAAAATGATTGGTTCAGCTTCCATACTTGCAGGTTTAATCATCTCAGAAAAGAAAAATGGGATAAAAAACCGAATTTATATCAGTAAAACAAAATTATGCACATATCTGATCGGGCGTGGCAGTATTCTTTTTATACATCTATTATTGTTTTCGTTCATTTACTTTATAACAGCAAAGCTGTTCAACTTCGATTTTGGAATGAAATATCCTGCGCAGATATTAATTATCTTCGGTGTATTGGGAATATTTACAACCGCTTTTGGCCTGCTGCTGTCTGCTTTTGCAAATGATGATAATACTGCATGGCGATTTGGTGTTCTAGTATTGCTGCCGGCTTCCATATTGTCAGGTGCACTATTTCCTTTTGATGCAATGCCAGAAAGCCTGCAGACGGCGGGAAACCTTTTCCCTCAGCGTTGGATAACAAATGCGATCGAAATCCTGCAAAACGGCGGCAGCTTATCCGATACTTTCTTCCCTTTAATTGGCGTGCTGTTATTATCAGCAGTGTTCTCTGCTGCAGCAAGCGTCCGGTTAAATAAAAGCCTGTCTTAAATTGTTTTTATATGGATTTATCCCGGAAACCGTATTCTCTGCGTAGATTTTGGAATACCCCCATAAATTTTTTCCCACTTTCCATTATGGAACAGTTCATATTGTGCAAAGGAACAGGGCAGGCCATTTGCAGCGGTGATATCAGAACTGTCCATAAGCTGAAAATGCAGATGGGGAAACATGGAGTTTCCAGTATGGCCAATGTTCCCCAGAACATCTCCTCTTTTCACCGTTTGCCCGACTGACACTCTGATAGAATCAGGTTGCAGATGGCAGAATGCTGCATAGACACCATTACCATGTTTCAGAATGATGTAATTACCGGTTAAATTTTTTATATCATCGCTCCCAGGATTAAATTTACTGTTAGCTCTGGCACGTTTGAAATCTGAAAACAATCGTGCCTTTTCTCTTTCGAGGCAATGCTCTTCTATTTCTACAATGGTACCCTCACATGGAGCATAGATATCCTTTCCATAACAATAACACTTGTTCACAGGTACACCGGACAGAAGATAGTGTAAGGGAGTGACGCTATAACAGGGATTCCCCTTTTGCATCCAATCCACCTGAAGAAAGTCGTAGGCATATCGCGCTCCTAATATATTTGTTCCGTGGCTGGGAATACGTGTCCCCGGCGTATTCGGGACGGACCATTCACCCCGTAGAGGAAAATCAACAACAATTGGTTTCATGAGTTCTTCCATTTACACCTCCATTTGAGCTTCCGGATTATAAGCTTCCGGCTTATAAAAAACATGCCTCAATTCTGTAAATAAATCATCCAATGCTTTTTCCATAGCTGTATAGTCTAAATGCGAATACTCGGAATTTCTGATGTCTTCTAACATCTGATTGGCAAATCCAGTACACGACCATAAAATTATATGTTTACTTTTTTCGATCTCTAAATCCGGTCTGAATTTGGATTTGTCTATGGTATCAAATATTGTTGGATAGCAATCTGCATCCTTCTTGCTGCTTCTCTCCTTTAATTCATTATTTATTTCACTGGAATTGGTAACCGCAGAAAGTTTATTAAATTCAAATATCCAGGGATATTCTTTTAATAATTTAATCTGCAGTAAATAAGATTGATGCAGCCTCTTTAATAAATCCAATTCATCATAATTGATTAACTGGTAATATTCTTTATTAAGCAGTTCCGAAAAGTAGTCAAAAACAAATAGAAAAAGTTCTTGTTTACTTCCTATATAATGAAACATTAAGGCTTTGGAAAATCCGGCTTCCTTCGCAATCACATTTGTTGAAGCGTTGTCAAATCCCCGTAGTGCAAATTCTTTTAGTGCGGCATTCAAAATAGCATTGCGGCGGCTTGTATCTAAATCTGATAATTTGGCTGGCATGTATTTCCTCCTCATCTGCTGGCATTTATATAGGTTCATATATATGCGATGATATTGACCTTATAGGTTAATGCCATTGTACATCTTTTTACCTGACAGGTCAATGGATTTTTCGGCATCTATTCAAACTTTATGGACTATTAGATTAGAAAAATAATGCATAGACGAACTTTTTGGTATATGGTAATAATTAAATAATACATTTATTTACAAACGTAGTCAGAAACCGGGCTTTCTATGATTCATTCTTGATCATAGAAAGCCCGGTTTATAATCTGTTATATCCTAATTACCAATAAGGCAAAATCATTCGTAAATACAATGATTCCCGCTTTATTATGGTTCAAAAACTGTTAATTCTGCTGCGTACCGAAGTATAGTGACCGCATCCCTGCTATCTGCCAGATTATCTCCATTCATGTCTGCGATCTGCAGCTGTTCCTCTGACAGTTCTTCCTTCTCTGCATTATATTTCAACAGTTTAGCAGCATCTTTCGTATCTACCACACCGTTTAAATCAACATCTCCCAACAGCCGTACCTCCAGGATTTCTATAATCAGCTTCTTAAGGGCTTCTCCTGTCATATCCTGATCTGCATTCTGGTTATCATAAACTGTCTGCGCTTCTGCAGTCATCTCCGACAGCCCCTCCATACTGGCTTCGAGATATTTTTTGGCATCTTTAAGGATTTCATTTGCTTTATCCAGTGCGTTTTTCAATTCTTCTTTGTTGCCTTTTCTTACAAGTGATACCATGGCATCTGCCAGTTTTTCATAAGCCGTATTCATCTCCTCCGGGGATGCCTGGCTGTTTTCTGCTGTTTCTTTTGCCTGAGCCAGTATATCCTTCAGGTTCTGTACGCTTATAGCTGTATACTGATCTTGCATTTTCAATATTTCTTCTGCCTTTTGAATCAGGATATCCAGCCTTGTGTCTGCTTTTTCTACCATCATAGATGTCACTGCCGTCAGCAGTCTTGTAGTTGCTTCGTTGATTGTTCCCTGATCTGCAAGATTGCTGTCAAATACCTGCTGTGCCTGCAAAAGTGCTTTTCTGACTTCTGCCACGCTTTCCTCTGTGTACTGAGACAGGCCTGCTGTATCTGCAAGAATTGCCTCTGTCCCTTCTATGGCTGCCTTCAGGCCTGTCTTCTGTGGGCCGTTTTCTACAAGAAAGCATGCTGTAATCAGATTTATAAAAGCTTCATCTGCCTGCTCCTGAGTGACAGACGGGTCTTTTAGAATCGCTCTTGCTGCATTTAAAGCTTTCGCCACTGCTGCCCAGGTTTCTTCCGTATAACACTGGTTTTCTTCCTGTTCCTTTTCCATTGCCTCTGCCATGGAAATTGCCAGATTCAGGCTCGTCAGATCTGCATCCGGTGCCTCGCTTCCTTTCTCCACATAGTGAAGTATTACGTATCGGTATACGCTCTGGGTGATGCCGTCCTCTGCAGTGACAAACATCTCAACCGCATTAATTCCCCTAAGCAGCGGAACCGTTATGGTATCTGTTTGAATATTGCCTAATTCATTACCATTTAAAAGTACCTGCACCGACGCACCCTCTGTTGGAACTACCTGGAAACGAACTGCCTTATTCTCATATTCAGCTGCAATATAATACTTCTGATTTTTATCAAATTCTCTAAAATCCGTCTCTTCACATAACACAGTCTCCAGATTGCTGTTGGAAGCTGCTTCCGGTATCTTCATATTTGTCTGAACAGGCTCTGCTGCCACCACCGGCACACCTGCCGCCCCATTGGAAAGCATTGGTATCACGACCGGTTTAAAGTAAAATCCGTTCAAACTGTAGGGCACCCTGATTTCAGTTCCCTGATATCCATCCAGAATCTCATAATTACCATCGGGGGCATCCGAAACCATCCAGCGGATTACATCGTTTACTTTTTCTGCACTTGTCAGATAATCTGCAGTCAGACTCCGGCTATTTTCATCATAGGCCGCCTCCACACTGCTGACTTCCTGAATCACCGCTTCTTCTCCAAACGGAACCGCTTCTTCATTTACCATAAAATCCCGGAACCGGATAACCGATGTTCCGTCACCGCAGGTACAAAGAATGCCCGCCTTTAAGGAATCATCAAGCCCTGTATTTTCCACTTCCTGTACCAGATTCCAGGTGCTGCCGTCCGTACTGTAATAGCCGCGGATAACAGACTCTGTTTTTTCCAGTTTCAGATATATGATTTCTCCAAAGATATCATCAATCCCTGATTCGGATGGGTTTCCTTCTTTTTCTGTAATTACATTCAGCTTTGGATTTCCATTGGCATGTTTTCTCTGAATCGCAGTATAATTATCTGCATCACGGTAGAAGACAAGCCCCGTTTCTTCGTATCCCTGATGTGTCTTTCCTTCCATTTCTACAGTTATGACAGCCTGACTGGAATCAGCCAGTTCCGCAAGTACAATATTCGTAGCGCCATTGCCTGACTCCCAATCTCCCGCTCCCGATGGACATATATAAAGATCCTCCTGATCCAGTCCCCAGGTTCCTTTTACCGGATTTAGAATCGTAAGTGCATTGGAAAGAACCTTGGTATTCTCCCTGATCACTACCAGCTTTGCTGCTGATATACCGTTGGAAGCAGTTCCCTTCACAAGTACCGCACCTGCTTTTTTGGCGGTAAGAAGACCGTCCTGGCTGATAGCTGCTGCGTCAGAAGCCGCTCCTGTCCTGATATCCTCCACCGTATAAACCACATCTTTCATCTGCGCATTTTCCGGATATAGGGCA
>NZ_JNGB01000216.1:0-3820 GCF_001029355.1 Robinsoniella sp. RHS | reverse complement strand
CCGGATCTACCATTCCTGACTCCAGTGCCGGTCCATACTGTGCCACCACGTTAGTCACAGAAGCAATTACAGTTTCTGCCGTAGCAGTGTCAAACATAAATCCATTGTGTTTTGCTGTAACGCTCTTGTCGTTGTATTCCTGGAACAGTTCTGCAATATTCTCTGGATATGAGATATCCCATTTCTGATTAAACGGAGTTCCAAACTGCCATCCAAAGGTATAATCATACCCATTCTTATCCGGTGGAAGTGTTCCGCCCATAGTCCGGTCAATCTGGTTCTCACCCACTGCTGTATAATGCTCTCCCTCAATACCATGGCGGATTAAAGTTCCCACATATGGATCTGTATTTAACAGGTTAATAAATTTCAGGGCTTCTTCCGGATGCTCACTTCCGGATGAGATTGCAAGCAGCCCTCCAAGAGCACTTCTTGTTTCAAATATCGGCATTGTCAGGTCGATCGATGTGATCCCGTGTCCCGCCGTTGTCTCCAGCATCTGAGCCGCACCCGGAGCATTCTGTGTCACGTAGGAAAACAAATTCCCGTTGTTAAAGTCATTATCTCTGTTTGCAATATCAGAGTCATACTGTACCGGATCCTTGGAGATGTAGCCATTCTTGTACCATCCGTGAACCATCTTACAATAGTCCATATATTCCGGTGTATCATACTGGTTGAACACTTCCCCCTGGTCGGTGAAGAGGTTCGTTTCCGGAATTGCTGATGCACCCGGTAAAGTAGGGGTACCTGTCAGAGATTCAAAGGGAACGCCTAACTGGAATCCACTGTTAAGACCTGATATCCCAATCACATTTTTTCCTTCTGCCTGGGATTTTTCTTTTACGGTTTTTAAGACTTCGGTATAATCATTTAACGTCTTAACCTTACTCAAATCAATACCATATTCTTCTGCCATATCACTGTTCGCATAGACAGAGCACTGCCATCCCATCTCTTTATAAGAGGGGACTCCATAAATCTTGCCGTCTACCTTTACCGCATCCCACTCCTCCTGGGGCACAAAGTCATAGGTTTCTTTTGCATACTGAGGAAGCAGATCGGTGATATCCATGAAAGCATCCCTGGCAGCAAACTGAGCATAATTCGTCGTCCAGTTAGCGGTAAAGCAGATATCAAAATACTCGCCTGAGTTTATATAAGTAGGCATTTTTTCCTTATAATCCGGATTGGCAATGACCTGATAATCAATTTCCACCCCGATTTTATCTCTGGTATATTCGTTTAATTTTGCAATGACCTTATCCGTGTCCGGCGCTACCGGGTTGATGGACATATACCATTTTAACTTCACGATATCATCTGAACCTTTGTCCGCAGCAGCTGTCTTGGTCCCCTCAGAAACCGGTTCTGTTTCTTCTGCAGTGCTTTTTGCCTCCGTCTCCAAAGCCGGTGTGTCCGTCTCCCGGGAACCCGAGCACCCTCCCAATAGCGCAGCTGCCATAGAAATAGCCAATACCGCTGCAATTGTCTTTCTTTTCATATCTGTTCCTCCTTAAACTAATTTTTTATTTACTATCTGTCAGCCCTTCACTCCTCCAACCGTCAACCCTTTTACAAAGTATTTCTGGAAGAATGGATATGCCAGCAGAATAGGTATCACAACTAAAACGGTCAGCGCCATACGCCCGCTGTCAGTAGGTGCGGATTTTGCAACCTCCGCATACTCAAGTGCGTTGGATGCCGACTGCTTTACCGATTCCAGACTGTTTTGTACACTCCACAGCAATGTCTGGATCGGGTATTTTTTCTGATCCATAATATAAAGCATTCCCAGGAACCAGTCGTTCCAGTAGGCGATCATGGTAAACAGGGAAATCGTTGCTATTCCCGGTTTTGACAACGGAAAAACCACCTTCAGAAAAGTATTGAATTCTCCGGATCCATCGATCCTTGCCGCTTCGATAATCTCCATTGGAATACTCTTATAGAACGTTCGCAGCACCACCACATAAAAAGCATTAAAGCTCATGGGGAGTATCAGTGACCATATGGAATTCCCCAGGTGCAGAAACTGGGTATTCACAATATAACTCGGTACCATCCCCCCATTAAACAGCATCGTAAACAGCATCATATACGTCAATATTTTATTATAACGGTAATCTGACCTGGATAATACATAGGCAAACAGACAGGTGATAAATACACTGAACAATGTGCCAAAGACCGTTACAAATATAGTCACGCCATAAGACCGGACAATCTGGTCTCCCAGCCGGAAAAAATACCGGTATGCTTCCAGGCTCAGTTCGGATGGAAAAAAGCTGTAACCGTTCTGATAGATACTGTTTTCGCTGCTAAAAGATACAATTACCACCAGAAGCAGCGGCAGCACACAGGACAATGCCATAACCGTCAGCAGAATATTCCAGATGACATTGGACTTTCCCGATATACGGTTAAAATCCGGATTGGATTCCAAAATCTCCTCTTTCTTTTTTTTCTTTCCAGCACTCATGCCGATTCCCTCCCTTAAAACAATGCACTTTCTTTATCTATTTTTCTCACAACCATATTTGATACCACCACCAATACGCAGCCCACCACAGACTGATACAGGTTTGCAGCCGAAGCCATTCCGATATTTCCGGTTTCCTTCAGCGCCCGGTATAAATAAGTATCAATAACATTTGTCACCGGGAATAATGGCCCGTTGTTTCTTGGCATCTGATAGAACAGCCCGAAATCAGCGAAAAAGATTTTTCCGATTGCCAAAATGGACAGGATAATCATCATAGACCGCATACATGGAATTGTAATATAACGGATCTGCTGCCACTTGGTAGCGCCATCCATAACAGCGGCTTCATAATAATCATTTGGTATCCCCGTAAGGCATCCAAGATACATTACCGTAGAATATCCAACAGTTTTCCAGATCTGTACAATAACAAGGATCACCGGCCAGTACTTCGGGTCGCTGTACCAGTTGACCCCTTCCTTTCCAAACATCTCCAATAACCGGTTAAACAATCCGTTATCTACGCTTAACAATGCAAACCCTACAAAAGAAACTACTACCCAGGATAAAAAATAGGGTGCCATAAATATCGTCTGGTAGACCTTTGATCTCCTCTTATTCCATAGTTCATTCAGCACAATAGCAATTGCAACCGCAATCACCAGGTCAATGACCAGAAATAAGATATTATAGAGCAGCGTATTTCTTGTAATAATAAATGCATCTGAGCTTTTAAATAAAAACTTAAAGTTATCTAATCCTATGTATTCGCTGCCAAAGATTCCTTTTCGAACATTAAATTTCTTAAATGCAAGAAGAATCCCGCTTAAAGGCAGATATCTGAACAAAATCATAATCACAACCGCCGGAAGTGCCATCAAGGTCAAAGGCAGGTTTTTCTTAAAATAAACCATTCTCTTTCTGGCAGTACCGGAAATTCCGGTTCTGTTTCCCTTTGTTTTCATATGCATTATCTCCTCCTTTCCATTCCCTGACCATCTCAGGGTTCCTTTCAATTCTGTACATGTCCCCGGTTCTATTACCTTTTCCATTATACAAGTATTAACCCTGCCAGAACAACTTGACTTTTTTTTGATAAGGTGCACTATTTTTCTGCATTCATCCCGTTTACTTGTCTCTTCCTATAAAATCCGCTATAATCTAAAAATGGAGCGAAAGTGCAAACAAAAGGCCAAAATACCTGTATGAATGAAGGGAGAATTATGAATATATTATTAATTGATGATGAAAAGTACGCTGTGGAAGGCCTGATATCCATGCTGGACTGGAAGCGATTTGAAGGAACCCTGACCGGAACTGCTTCCAATGGCAAAG
>NZ_JNGB01000215.1:0-2619 GCF_001029355.1 Robinsoniella sp. RHS | reverse complement strand
ATACCGTAAAATAGACAAGACAGATCCGACAGATCCTCGTGTTACGGAAGATGTTGTATATATGACTGCAGATGAGGAAGATAATTATCATGTAGCTCAGGCGAATGAGGCCCTGGATGAAGAAGGACATTTTGTTCATAAAAATGTTTCTGGTCGTTACAGAGAAGAAACGCAGGAGTATGAAAGAACTACATTTGATTACATGGATGTATCTCCTAAGATGGTATTTTCTGTTGCTACCGCATTGATTCCTTTCCTGGAAAATGATGATGCTAACCGTGCGCTGATGGGATCTAACATGCAGCGTCAGGCCGTACCGTTATTGACTACGGATGCACCGGTTGTTGGAACAGGTATGGAAATGAAAGCAGCGGTTGACTCCGGTGTTTGTGTGGTTGCCAAAAAAGCCGGAACGATTGAACGTTCCACATCTAAGACAATTGTTATGAAAAATGACGATGGATCTAAAGATGAGTATCATTTGACGAAGTTTGCAAGAAGTAACCAGAGTAACTGTTACAATCAGAGACCGATCGTATTCAAAGGCGATCATGTGCAGGCGGGAGACGTTATTGCTGACGGACCTTCTACACAGAATGGTGAAATTGCATTAGGTAAGAACCCATTGATCGGATTTATGACCTGGGAAGGTTATAACTACGAGGATGCGGTATTATTAAGTGAAAGACTGGTTATGGAGGATGTCTATACATCTGTCCATATTGAAGAATATGAAGCAGAAGCCAGAGACACAAAATTAGGACCGGAAGAAATTACAAGAGACGTTCCCGGTGTCGGCGATGATGCGTTAAAGGATCTGGATGAAAGAGGTATCATCCGTATCGGTGCGGAAGTCCGTGCCGGAGATATCCTGGTTGGTAAGGTTACCCCTAAGGGAGAGACTGAGCTGACTGCAGAAGAAAGGCTTCTTCGTGCGATCTTTGGTGAAAAGGCGCGTGAAGTAAGAGATACTTCTCTGAAAGTACCTCATGGAGAATATGGTATAGTCGTAGATGCCAAAGTATTTACCAGAGAAAACGGAGACGAATTATCACCGGGTGTAAATCAGGCAGTACGTATTTATATTGCACAGAAGAGAAAGATTTCCGTTGGAGATAAGATGGCCGGCCGTCATGGTAACAAGGGTGTTGTTTCCCGTGTACTTCCGGTAGAAGATATGCCGTTCCTGCCAAACGGACGTCCGCTTGACATCGTATTGAATCCTCTTGGTGTGCCTTCCCGTATGAATATCGGACAGGTACTTGAGATCCATTTAAGTCTTGCGTCAAAAGCGTTAGGATTTAATATATCCACACCGGTATTTGATGGTGCGAACGAAGTTGATATTATGGATACTCTTGATCTGGCGAATGATTATGTCAATCTTGAGTGGGAAGAATTTAAAGAGAAACATGAGCAGGAACTGCTTCCTGATGTTATGGATTATTTATATGAGAACAGAGCACACAGAGAACTCTGGAAAGGTGTACCGCTTTCACGCGATGGTAAAGTAAGGCTGCGTGATGGCCGTACCGGCGAGTACTTCGACAGTTCAGTTACAATCGGACACATGCATTATCTGAAGCTTCATCATCTGGTTGATGATAAAATCCATGCACGTTCCACCGGTCCTTACTCCCTGGTTACACAGCAGCCTCTTGGTGGTAAAGCACAGTTTGGTGGACAGCGTTTCGGAGAGATGGAAGTTTGGGCGCTGGAAGCATACGGTGCATCCTATACACTGCAGGAAATTCTGACTGTGAAGTCCGATGATGTTATTGGCCGTGTGAAGACTTACGAAGCAATTATCAAAGGAGAAAATATACCGGAACCAGGTATACCGGAATCCTTCAAGGTATTGTTAAAAGAGCTTCAGTCCCTTGGACTTGATGTAAAAGTACTCAAGGAAGACCAGACAGAAGTTGAAATCATGGAAACGATTGATTTTGGCGAAACAGATCTGCATTCCGTTATTGAAGGCGAGAAGGGCTACAATGAGGAAGAACCTCTGGAAGACTTCGGATTTAGTCAGCAGGAATTTGAGGACGGCGAGTTAGTTGATGTGGAAGAGGAAGAAGAAGAAGCATTTTTAGACCTAGAAGAAGTTCTTGATGAAGAGTAAATGTAGGTAGCTAACAATGGAAAGGAGTACCATCAATGCCTGAAACAACAAACAATGAAACGTATCAGCCAATGACTTTTGATGCAATCAAAATTGGTTTAGCATCTCCGGATAAGATCAGAGAGTGGTCCAGAGGAGAAGTTAAAAAACCAGAAACGATTAATTATAGAACCCTGAAACCAGAAAAAGACGGATTATTCTGCGAGCGTATTTTCGGTCCCAGCAAGGACTGGGAGTGCCACTGCGGTAAATATAAGAAAATCCGTTATAAAGGTGTAGTCTGCGACCGATGCGGCGTAGAAGTAACCAAAGCCAGCGTTCGTAGAGAACGTATGGGACACATTGAGCTTGCAGCTCCTGTTTCCCATATCTGGTATTTTAAGGGAATCCCTTCCAGAATGGGATTAATTCTGGATCTGTCTCCCAGAGTATTGGAAAAAGTATTGTACTTTGCCAATTATATTGTGTTGGATAAAGGAACTACAGATTTACAGTAC
>NZ_JNGB01000214.1:0-2776 GCF_001029355.1 Robinsoniella sp. RHS | reverse complement strand
GGATGGGAAGAGAGGTAACGGGGCTTTCTGGTTTTTCGGAGAGCTATGGCTCTGCTGAAAAATGCCTGTATACCAGAACCGCACTTGAAATTGGAGCTATTATACAGGATTCTATGGTTAAAGAAGATCCCGGAATAATTGATATTATATTTTCAGATGAAGCCAGGGTAAGACTTGCAGAGTCATTTAAAAGCTTTCAGGTTGACAAGATTAAATTACAGGTTCTGGGGGCATTTTCGGCGGGGGATGAATACCGTTACCGTGATACATGCATTTATCATGAGATACTGCAGTTTATTCACCGGAAGTTTTATGAATATCTCAGGCAGATTGACATTTATAAAGGCAGTTATGAAGATTTGGAAGTACAGCTGATGGAAAAGCTGCTCTGGTGTTATACGCCCAGGCAGACAGCAGCCGCGCTGATGGATCAGATCAGTATTTTTATTGAAGAATATACACAGAACAGCAAAGGTGGTGAGAACCCTTCCATACGAATTGCGAAAAAGTATATTGCCGAAAATTATGCCAGGAATATCTCAATGGCATCTGTAGCAGAGGTGGTCAATCTGAGCGGTGTATATTTCAGCGTACTTTTTAAGAAAGAGGTTGGGACAAACTTTGTTGATTATCTGAATCAATACCGGATTGATATGGCGAAGAAGCTGTTAAAAGATGTGAGGTATAATGTAAACGAGGTGGCAGGACTTGTGGGATTTTCCGATGCCAGATATTTTTCCAAGATGTTTAAAAAAAACGTAGGGGTTAAGCCAACGGAATATCGAAGCAGAAATGTAACGTAAATGATTTGTTAAAATTGAATTACGGAGGTACCCATGAAAAATATCAAGAAAAGATTCATGCCGGATAAATTAAACAGCAGCGGAGTGATGCTGGCTGCAGCGGTAAATCTTCTGCTGCCAAGCTTCTTATGCCTGATTGGAAAAGAAATAGCAGATTTTCAGATCATAAACAATTATATAGAGGAAACATCCATTGGATACTATCAGAAAATCGTCTTCTTGTGCCTGGGACTCAGCATTGTAATCCTGGGTGTAATAGATTATATTTTTCTGATCAAGCCGGTTTTTCATCTGGAAAGCACAGTAGAAGAGTATAAAACCCTCACCAGGATGGAGGACAGTGCGGTATATGAGAAGTATCTTGCAGACTCTTCCATAGAACGGATGTTTCTGGAAATGCTGGAGGAACAGAAGTTTATCCAACAGCAAAACCAGATTGCTGAAAATCAACGGCAGGAGACGGAGCTGCTGGCACTGCAGACTCAGATTAATCCCCACTTTTTGTATAATACCCTGGACTCCATCAGGGGGCTCGCCCTGATTCATGATGTGGAGGAAATAGCGGCGATGACAGAGGCTCTATCCAGACTATTCCGCAATATGATTGCCAAAGATGGGAAACTGTTAACCTTGCGGGAAGAGCTTGAAAACGTGGAGAATTATATGCTGATACAGGAATTTCGCTTCCAGGGGAGATTTGCCTACATCTGTGAGGTGGAAAAAAGCCTGCTGGACCGCTATCAGATTCCCAATCTGATATTGCAGCCGATTGTGGAGAATGCTATTATGCACGGATTAGAAAATAAGAACGGGAGAGGGCACCTGGTGATCAGTGGATATGTAACAGAGAAGCGGCTTGTTCTGAATGTTACGGATGACGGTGTGGGAATAGAAGAGGAGGCACTGGAATACCTGAAGAAGCGATTAAAGAGCAAAGAGCGGTCATCGCCCAGGGAAGCGGCAAAGTTTCATACCGGAATTGCACTTATTAATATCAGCCAGCGGATTAAGCTGCGTTTTGGTGAGATCTATGGAATTGCAATAGAGAGCACACCCGGTGTAGGGACGACTACGGAGCTTATATTGCCCTGCATTGAAGTGGAGGACAGGCAGGTAAAGGGAAGTATCTATGAATAAAGAAATTCTGAGAATGGAAGAAATAGAAAGTTATCTGGGAGGGAAAAAAATTTTAAGCGGTGCCAGGCTAAACTTGTTCCAGAATGAGATTATTGGAATTATCGGAGTAAATTATTCTGGAAAATCTACCCTGATTGGGGGGATAGCAGGATTTTATCCCTATGCGGCAGGAAGATCATATCTGAATGAGGAAAGTATTCGTATCACTTCTATTGAACAGGCGAGAAAAGCGGGTATATTTTATATACAGAAGCAATCTTCATTAATTGAGGACTTTACAATATTAGAAAATCTTTTTCTGACGGTAAAAGAGAAAACCGTTCTAATAAACAAAAAGGAAGTGAGAAACCAATGCCTTGAGATTATGGAATTATTGGAAATTCAGGCGGATATTACGGACAAGGTGGGGACGCTGTCTTTTAAAAACAGGATCTTGGTGGAAATTGCAAAGGCAATTGTCTATGATGTAAGGATATTGGTTATGGACGATGTATTAAACGGAATGTCACAGGAAGCGCTCAAGTGGTTTTCAAAACTTTTTTACATACTGCGTTCGCTCCGCATCAGTATTATTTTGGTTGAGACAACTTTACGCTGTCTGAAACCATATTGCGACCGGTTATTTATTATGCGGGATGGGAAGACGGCAGCGGTTTTGGATAAAAAGCATCTAAAAGAAGATGAGATCATTTCTTACATGATCGGTTATCCGCTGAACGAAAGAGAAGAAGGGATTCGTGCAGTTCCAAAAGAGCTTCCCAGATTAGAAAATCTTCTGGAATTTTCAGATGTATATTTTGAAAATATTCTCCATGGTCTGGATTTTAAAGTTACGA
>NZ_JNGB01000213.1:0-7973 GCF_001029355.1 Robinsoniella sp. RHS | reverse complement strand
ACTCCTTAAATCCCTGCTTCGAATCCTTATTCTGAATCAGTCCAAATACTGCCTTTAAATCCGTCTCAAACTTCTCATAGTCTTTAATCTTACAAATGTTTATTACCCGTATCGAATAATCCGGTATGTACTGCCTTAAAAACTCTTTATCTACCTCATCCCCAAACATATCAAACACTGACATCGGCCCATCCCATTCTTCCTCTCCATAATATACTACTTGAGTCATAACAGGAGATATCGTATCTGTTTTTCTCATTCCCGACAAATATTCTGTCCCATCCATTTTGTCTTTGTTCTTTTTATGCTGCTTCTTCAAAGCGCTGACCTGGTCATTGTAAGTCAAAGCATCATACAGCATGCACCTCAACGGCATTGCATAATGTATTTTCATCTGGTTTTCCATACCTAAAATCATGAACCGAATACCGGTTTTACCGGATACCTTTTTTACAATATCTCTATTTCGCTTTATTACACCAATATCTCCTTCTTCTCCATGTAATGCCATCCCGGAAAGTGGATTTATATCCGACAACTCTTCCGGGGAAATTCTCATTTTTCCCCGAAACACCTGATGGTTATATAGGTCTGCAAATCTTTCGTTATCTGATAAATATTTATTAATGATTACATCATTTTTCAATACTCTGCTATACCCTCCCTAAAAATTTTTATGAAATACGAACATCATCTTAATCTGGCAGATTAAAACTAGGATCTTTTTTCTATATCATACTGCATCATAAACCAAATTGCGGTTTAGCTAATGATAATATACTCAATATTCAATTCTATTTATTTAAATGAAAAAATTTGGCAGAAACGCCGTTGAATAAAAGATTTTATACTTTATGAAACAAGTCTAACACAAACATCTATATATTTCAAGAGATTATTTTAAATATTTTTCATTGCAACATATTGATTTACCTTGGTTTTTCTAACATCCTTTTTACAAAGCCGGCAGTACTACATACATTTTTTACCCATACAGATATTAGAGAAATTAATTGACTTAATAAACCTTGTTTTTTCTACCGGCTTTGTATAAAATTATCTATAGCGAAATGAATTGGCATTTCATTTCTAAGTCAACGCTCCGCCCCCAATGGCGCTTTAAAGGCGGAGCATTATGAAGCTTTACTATACTTCGAAGATTAGGTCTCCATAAGACGGCATCGGCCACGACTCTTTATTCACAATCATTTCCAACTGGTCGACAGGCATACGCAATGCGTCCATGGCAGGCATTACTTCTTCATGAAAATATCTTGCCTGTTCTTCGCCTTCTGCTTTTTGTGCGGCAATTGAGGTCACTTCTGACAATTTATCCAATGCATTTTCTGCTGCTTCCAGCAAGTCACTGGTCTTATCTAGTAATCTGGATTGCACTTTTGCTTTGGCTCCTGCTTCTTTTACAGACACAATAGTATCCGCAAGCTCTTTCGTATAATGAATTACTGCAGGTATTATCTGTTTTCCTGCAATGTCAATCATTGTTCTCGCTTCAATATTAATCGCTTTTGCATAAGCCTCATATTGGATCTCCACACGGGATTCCAGTTCCGCCCTGGTAAATACTCCAAATTTAGCGAATAAATCCACAGCTTTATCTGAAACAAGTGCAGGAATCGCATCTACCATGGATTTGATATTCGGCAGACCTCTGCGCTCTGCTTCTGCTACCCATTCATCAGAATAGCCGTTTCCATTAAAGACAATTCTCTGATGATTTGTTGCATATTCTTTGATCAGATCATGTACTGCAATGTCAAAATCTTTCGCCTTTTCCAAAACATCACATGCCTCGGCAAATGCTTCAGCGACTATTGTGTTCAACACGATATTCGGTGAAGCAATGGAATCCCTGGATCCTACCATACGGAATTCGAACTTGTTTCCCGTAAACGCAAAAGGTGAGGTTCTGTTGCGATCCGTAGCATCTTTTGTAAAATCAGGAAGTGTCTTTACACCGGTATGCAGAACCTCACCTTTAATGCTCTTGGTCGCCATCCCGGTACTAATCAGCTGTTCCAGTACATCTTCCAGCTGCTCACCCAGAAATACGGAAATAATTGCAGGCGGCGCCTCATTTGCTCCCAGTCTGTGGTCATTTCCAACATCTGCCGCAGATTCACGCAGAAGATCCGCATGTTTATCCACTGCTTTTAGAATACAGGTAAGCACCAGTAAGAACTGAATATTCTCATGAGGCGTTTTTCCAGGATCCAGCAGATTAATACCATCATCAGTGGTAATTGACCAGTTATTGTGCTTACCGGAACCATTTACCCCTGCAAATGGCTTCTCATGTAGGAGACACTGCAAACCATGCTGGCAAGCCACCTTCTTCAATACTTTCATAACAATCTGATTATGATCCACCGCTACATTTGCCTCTGCATAAATCGGCGCTAATTCATGCTGCGCCGGTGCAACTTCATTATGCTGTGTCTTTGAGGAAACACCTAATTTCCACAATTCCTCATTTACGTCTTTCATATAAGATGCTACTCTCTGACGAATTGTTCCGAAATAGTGATCATCCAGTTCCTGCCCCTTCGGAGGCATCGCTCCGAATAAAGTACGTCCCGTAAATATCAGATCTTTTCTCTTCAAATATTTTTGTTTATCCACCAGAAAATATTCCTGTTCCGGTCCAACGCAAGCGGACACTTTCCTGGAAGTGGTATTTCCAAATAATTTCAAAAGACGTATCGCCTGATCGTTGATGGCCTGCATAGATCTTAAAAGCGGTGTTTTTTTATCCAATGCTTCACCTGTATAGGAACAAAAAGCTGTTGGAATGCAGAGAATTGCTCCTGCAGCATCTTCCCTGACATATGCCGGAGAAGTACAATCCCAGGCTGTATATCCCCTGGCCTCAAATGTTGCCCGCAGACCGCCGGAGGGGAAGGAGGATGCATCCGGTTCTCCCTTGATCAGTTCTTTACCGGAAAACTCCATAAGCACTGTGCCGTCTGCCCTGGGTGCGGTTATAAATGAATCATGCTTCTCAGCCGTAACACCTGTCAGCGGATGAAAAATGTGGGTATAGTGGGTAGCTCCTTTATCCACAGCCCAGTTCTTCATCGCTTCTGCAACCACATCAGCAACCGCAGGATCTAATTCCTTGCCTTCATCAATTGTCTTTCTTAATTCTTTATATACTTTTTTTGGCAGACGTTCCTGCATCACCTTATCACTAAATACATTTTCGCCAAATATCTCCGTTACATTTATTAATTTACTCATATCTGATCCTCCATTTTCCTGCACAAAAAAAGGGCACTCCACCTATGGCGGAACACCCTTGTTCACTCTTTAATCGCTTATCAATTTTTAATCTGAATATAAAATACCCTACTTTGAGTAAAAATGCAAGCAAATTTTTATGTTTTTTGAATATTTTTCGTTACCGGCATACTTCGTGTCTGTTTCTATGCCTGGTTAACAGATCCGAATAATTCCATTTTTTCTTTCACAGTTGCTTTGATTGCTTCTGTTCCAGGAGCTAATAATTTACGTGGGTCAAATCCTTTTCCCTGTAAATCTTTACCTTCTTCGATATATTTACGTGTAGCTTCTGCAAAAGAAAGCTGGCATTCTGTGTTTACGTTGATCTTAGCAACACCTAAGTCGATTGCTTTTTTGATCATGTCTTCCGGAATACCTGTACCACCGTGAAGAACTAATGGCATTGAGCCAGTTAATTTCTGAACAGCGTCTAATGTTTCAAAGCTTAAGCCCTTCCAGTTTGCAGGATATTTTCCATGGATATTTCCAATACCAGCTGCTAACATATCTACACCAAGATCTGCAATTCTCTTGCATTCTTCCGGATCAGCACATTCGCCTGCACCAACAACGCCGTCTTCTTCACCGCCGATAGAACCTACTTCTGCTTCCAGAGACATTCCTTTTTCTTTACAGATCTCAACTAATTTCTTAGTATTTGCAACATTTTCTTCGATTGGGCTGTGAGAACCATCATACATAATAGATGAGAAACCAGCTTCGATACATTTCATACAGCCTTCGAAGCTGCCATGATCTAAGTGAAGAGCAACCGGTACAGTGATGTTTAATTCTTCCATCATACCGTTTACCATTCCTACTACGGTCTTGTAACCTGTCATATATTTACCAGCGCCTTCTGATACACCTAAAATAACCGGTGAATTACACTCCTGCGCTGTAACGAGAACTGCCTTTGTCCACTCCAGGTTATTGATATTAAACTGACCTACTGCGTAGTGGCCTGCTTTTGCTTTGTCTAACATTTCTTTTGCTGATACTAACATCTCTATTACCTCCATATGATATATTTAAAGCCTCATTAAAAAATTGTCTATGCGACCATTATAACCTATCTTTGAATAAAAATAAACTATTATTTTACAATAATGGGAATTGCCTGCTTGTGATTGATGATCTCAACATGCTTGTGATCACCGCCAAATTCGCCATCCAGCGTCCAAGGAATCTCTTCCTCTGCCTCCATAACGATATAGTCCGTCTTAAACGAATGTATATATTTGGAATTTACTTCTTTCATAAGCAGAGCCCCTATAATCTCCTGAAGCTCCAATGGATTCTGGGGTGTACGGATTAACGTCACCTCATAGACACCATCATTTAACTTTACATGTTTTCCTGTCATGTTCCGGAATCCGCCAACAGAATCTGAGTTGGTGATCATTCCATAAATAAAATCCCCTTCTATGGTCTCATCATTTGCTTCTATCTTCATCTTATAAGATTTAATTCCATAAAGCCGCTTCACGCCCTCCAGTACATATGCCAGATGCCCTAAAATGTTCTTTAGCTCCTGTCTCGTCTGGTATGATACATCTGTAAAAATTCCAAATGCAGCAATATAAACAAAATAATCATCATTAAAAGAGCCAACATCACAAAGGTAAGGCATTCCATCCATAATATCCTGTGCCGCCTTAACCATATTCTTTGAAAGCTTCAGACTATTGGCAAAATCATTGGTACTTCCCGCAGGAATATACCCTACCGGGCAATCAGCACCGCTTTCCATCATTCCCGTAATTATCTCGTCCAGCGTTCCGTCTCCTCCGCTGCAGACAACCATATCATATTCACTGGCACGTTCCTTTGTCATCTTGCAGGCATCCAGAAAGCTCTGCGTCGTATAGGAATGTACATCATAACCTCCTTTGACGAAAATATCAATTATCTCCAGAAGCTTATTCTTAATAAGACCTTTACCTGATTTGGGATTGATTATAAATAGCATTTTCTTTTTCATAACATAACACCTCAATACCCCTCTAATGTATGAACCTATTCTACTACCAAAGTTTCACAGATGCAATCATTTTGTTTTTAGAAAAAATTTCATGAATTAAACCATTTCAAACTAGTTGCAGCGTACCGGTTTTCATTTTCTTGAGATTATGCTATACTGTCCTGAGAAAAGGAGGTGTGATACAATGATTTATAAGACAAAAGGGGTCTGTTCACAGGCAATTGATTTTGAGTTAGACGGCGATACCATCAAAAAAGTAACTTTTGTTGGCGGCTGCTCCGGTAATACTCAGGGCGTTGCGCGTCTTGTTGAAGGAATGAACGTGGACGAAGCCATACAAAAACTGGAGGGCATTAAATGCGGTCCAAGACCTACATCCTGTCCCGATCAGCTTGCAAAAGCTTTAAAGGAAGCAACCGGGAAATAAAATATGAGGCTGTTACCTAAAAGTCATGCCAAAGTGTCTTATTCATCAACACGAATAATAACCGTGGTACTGACCGGGTAACAGCCTCATCTAAATTTTTATCTATCCCATTTATCGCACATTGCATTGATCTGGTCTGCAAATTTTGCCAAATCTTTATTCGCCCCGCCTTCGTTATGGCGGATAACTGTAAGCAGTCTTTGCCCGGCACCCAATAATCTGGCAAATACTGTATTCGCTCTTGCCCCCATAACTGTCATGTTCTCAGTATCCTTTACGATTGGAACCGGATGTGCCTCTTTAATAAACACATTTTCAGCCAGGTCAAATATTGTTCCGCTATATGGCGCCGTTGCTTTTAAATGCAGTTCATCACATAAACGATTTTTAAATATCTCACATACACTGTCTTCCCCATGAGTTACAAATACTCTGTCAGGCTTCTTTTCAATTGCCGAAACCCACCTGATCAATCCTTCATTATCCGCGTGTCCGCTAATCCCCTGCAGCTTGCATATCTCTGCATGCACTTCAATTTCTTCTCCAAATAGTTTTACTGTTTTTGCGCCTTCTATAATAGCCCTTCCTAAAGTTCCTGCAGCCTGATATCCCGCAAATACAATCGTGCTGTCTTTACGCCACAGATTATGCTTCAGATGATGTTTAATTCTTCCTGCATCACACATGCCGCTTGCAGATAAGATAATTTTGGGACTGTTATTAAAATTAATATTTTTGGACTCATCACTGGTAATTGCTGTCTTTAAACCGGGAAATCCTATGGGGTTAATCCCCTGATCCAGAAGCGAGGTTGCTTCTTCATCAAAATCTTCTCTCATCCGCTCGCGGAAAATACTGGTGGCTTCCACAGCAAGAGGACTATCCACGTAAACTTCAAATCCTTCGTGGTTCTTAATCAGATGCTCTTCTTTTATCTTACGAATAAAATAAAGGAGTTCCTGGGTTCTTCCTACTGCAAAAGAAGGCACCACAACATTTCCTCCTCTGTCGAAAGTTCTCTGAATAATCTTCGAAAATTCGCCTACGTAATCCGGTCTGCCTCCATGGCTTCTGTCACCATAGGTAGACTCCATGACTACATAATCTGCATCCTGAATATATTGGGGATCCCGAATCAGCGGTTGATTCTCATTTCCGATATCACCAGAAAATACAATCTTTTTTTCACAGCCTTTTTCATTTATCCACACTTCAATAGAAGAAGATCCAAGCAGATGTCCCGCATCTATAAAACGTATCTTTATGCCATCTGCAATAGGAATAATTTTATTATAATCATTTCCTATAAAACAGCTGATTGCCCCATTAGCATCTTCCATATCATACAATGGTGCAACTTCAGCTTTCCCGGCTCTTTTTCCTTTTCTGTTCTTCCATTCAGCCTCAAACATCTGAATGTGCGCACTGTCGCGCAGCATAATCTCACATAAATCCTGGGTTGCTCTGGTTGAAAATACCTGCCCCCTGAATCCTCTTTGGTATAAAAGGGGAATCTTCCCGGAATGATCAATGTGGGCATGTGTTAACAGCAGCATATCAATATCACTGGCCGGAACGGGTATATCCTGATTTTCAAAACAGTCAGGCCCTTGCTCCATACCACAATCGATCAGTATCTTTTTTTCGCATGCCTCCAGATAATAGCAGCTTCCTGTTACTTCATGTGTTGCCCCTAAAAATGTCAATCTCATAAAAAATGCCTCTCCTTTCGCCCAAACATAGTTGTATAAGAATATTATACTCTGTTTAGTGCTATTAAGATAGGCATTTTCAAATTAATATTTAATTGTAATCACGATGCTTGTAAAATCCAGAACAGCATAAGCCAAAATCCTCAGATGTTACTGTAAACTGCTGATATGGACTGCTCATACCGATGTCCCTGATTGCTTCAGCGTTGCTAAAATCAGATTTTGGTCCTACAAAATACTGTTTATATCCTTTTGGTCCAATATCCAGAAGTCCCTTATCCCACTCAGCAGAGTTTCCACCGTTTGGAATTGCGACAATTCTGACCTTATTCCAGACATCTGCAAAACGCTTTTTCACCGCTCCCAGATTCTTCCGGAGATTCACGGTTCCCAAGAGCAAGCTTCCATCAATGTATTCTCGTTCTCCTGCTCCATTGTGCTTTTTACATAAATCAAAATCATTATATAGCCCACATCTCATACCGCAGCTTGGTACGCCAAGATTAATGCATACACTACAAGGTTCATCGGCAGTGAGATATTTAACTGC
>NZ_JNGB01000212.1:0-4313 GCF_001029355.1 Robinsoniella sp. RHS | reverse complement strand
AGGCTGATAGCTTTACTCCATATTCAGAACGTGGTTTAATTATGGGATGGAAAGATTCAGAAGGAAATGATATTCAGGCAGAAACAAATAAAACAGTTCCAACAGAAGTACAGTAAACAGGATAGCAATTAGCAGTAAATACTCACTAGAGCGTGTTTGAAATTCATCGCCTGATCTGATAGCTCCGCTAATCAGGGTGCAGCCGTGCAAATTAAGAACGTATCCCCACTACGCCGCCAATTTTGCACTGCCCTCCCGCAAGGTGGAGCAGTCAGCCGCATACGGGCAGTGTGAAAACACGCTTGAAGTTTATAAAATAACAAACTTCAGCAGCTTATTATATCAGCGGGAAAATCAGCCTGATGGCTCAACGGAAGAAAGGAATGGATTCGTGACGTATGGGTGGTTCAAATAAAAACGAAGAAAAGACGTTTATTGTTACAGTAAAAAGCAGAAAAAATCAGACATGGCAGGGAACGGTAAACTGGGTGGAAGAAAAAAGAATACAGCCATTTCGTAGTGCTTTAGAATTAATCCGTTTGATGGATTCTGCCATAGGTGTAGAGGAGGAAGAGTAATGGTTAAGAAAAAAATAGCGCTGTTGGTTACGACAGCTGCACTTATAGGTCTTGTAACCGTAGGAGCTACATTAGCGTGGTTCACGGATAAAGATACAGCGAATAATAAACTGGCAGTTGGTTTTGTAAGTGTAGAGATTGATGAACCAAACTATAAAGAAGAGAATTATCAGGCATTATTGCCGGGTGATCCAATTTGGAAAGATCCCACAATTAATCTGGCAGCTGAAAGCCAGGATTCCTATATCCGTATTGCAGCGCCAAAGGTAACCGTAAATGAGGTGGATTATCCTTTGTTTAATCAAGATGGATCTTCTGATTTTGGGTCGGTTTTAAATGAAAATTGGGTACTGAAAGGTGATTACATTTATTATAAGAACATTGTATCTGGAAATGATAAGGTTCCGCTGTTGAAAGAGCTGGGAAGCGAAGGCAATATCTATACAATGCAAATTCCTACATCATGGACAAATGCTTTTAATTCCGCGAAGATAGAGATTGTCTTCAATGTAGAAGCAATTCAGGCAAGGAATGTAACACCGGATTTTGGAAAAGACGCACCATGGCCGGTTAGCAGCCCGGATGAAATTATAGAATATCAGGCCAAATAAAATCATATAATGTATTAATATTTATTAAGGACGGAAGATTGTTTAATCTTCCGTCCTTAATTGCAGAATAAGGATGAGAATACGCTATGGCAACTGACCAAAAAATAGAAAATCTTCTGAATCTGGCGCTGGATGCCACTCCGGAAGAACGGGAAAAATCACTGACGTTAGATGTGGGGTATGATCCGGTGGACCAGAAATGGGAAATTATCGTAAAGTACTCAGGGGATATCTCAAGGCTTGAGAGTGAAGACATTCAGGTAGTGGAATTAATCAATGAATACGCAATCATAACATTACCGGAATCTAAAATTGCTTACCTGGCGGCACAGCCAGAGGTTGAATTTATTGAAAAGCCGAAGCGGCTGTTTTTCTCGGTTAATCAGGGGAGGGCAGCATCCTGCATGAATGTGCTTCAGACACCGGCTTTTAATTTAAATGGGGAGGGCATTATTGTTGCAGTTATTGACTCGGGGGTGGATTATACACATCCTGATTTTCGAAATCCTAATGGAAGTACCCGCATATTAAATATCTGGGATCAGACGCTGCCGGGGAATCCGCCAAAAGGATATAAAATCGGGACTGAGTTTGACCAGGCACAGATCAACGCTGCGCTGAACCCTGAGGCAGAAGGGGAAAGGTCTGCACAGGCTGTGCCATCCAGGGACTTAAGCGGTCACGGTACGCAGGTACTTGGAATCGCAGCAGGTAATGGAAGGGCATCTAACGGCAGATACAGAGGTGTTGCCTATGCAAGTGATATTATTGTAGTCAAACTGGGTCTGGCACGCCCGAATTCATTTCCAAGGACAACAGAGCTGATGCAGGCGCTGGATTATGTAATTAGGAAGTCTATTGAATATCAGAAGCCCGTTGCCATTAATTTAAGTTTTGGAACCGTTTATGGTTCACATGATGGAAGCGGACTTTTGGAGACATATATCGATGACATTTCGAATCTGTGGAAGTCTACAATATCGGTGGGGACGGGGAATGAGGGGAGTACCGGAGGACACACTTCCGGGATACTGAAAAACAATGTGCCTGTAGAAATACAGCTGGGGATAGTAAATAATGAATTGAGTATAAATCTGCAGATTTGGAAGTCTTATGTGGATGAATTTGAGATTACTATCGTGCATCCATCCGGGCAGGTTGTAGGACCATTACAGGAAGTACTGGGACCACAACGTTATATTGCAGGGGAGACAGAGCTTTTGGTCTATTATGGCGAACCCAGCCCTTATAGCACGTCCCAGGAGATCTACATAGATTTTATTCCCCGGGATACTTATATTGACAGCGGTATCTGGCGGTTAATATTTACTCCAAAGAGAATTGTAGAAGGGCGTTATGATGTCTGGCTACCGGCATCAGCAGCGGTAGGAATTGGCACGAGATTTTATCAGCCCACGGTTGAAACCACGTTAACTATTCCCTCAACTGCCAGGAAAGTTATTGCTGTAGGTGCCTATGATTCCAGACTTTTAACTTATGCACCTTTCTCGGGAAGAGGATATAACCGGGATAGCAGCCAGGTCAAACCGGATGTGTCAGCTCCCGGTGTTGATATTACAACTGCCACGCCTGGAGGGGGATATACCACTGTTTCCGGGACTTCTTTTGCAACACCGTTTGTTACAGGGGCAGCGGCGATGTTAATGCAGTGGGGGATTGTAATGGGGAATGATCCTTATTTATATGGAGAGAAAGTCAAAGCTTATCTGATCCGGGGGGCGAGGCCTTTAAATGTAGAAAGGGTTTATCCAAATCCCACGCTGGGATATGGAACGCTCTGTGTAAAAGACAGCTTTCCGGGTTAAAAATGAATTTTATGTGCATTTTAACTTGACAATACACAATGATGAAAATGCAATATACAAAAGATATAAAATAGTATAACCTAAAGTGGAAAATGAGAGTGAAATTTAAGCCGCACTTGTGTAATCGAGTGCTTTTTTTGTGGAATATTGCTTATTTGCATAGAAGATATTGCTAAAATTTAGTATATAATTTATTCTGTGGGTAACAGTCTGGAACGTGTCCGAAAGCTATGATCAAACACGCTCTAAGATTCTGTAATAATAAGCAGGAGGAAAAAAGAGTTATGAGGAATAAGAGGAATCTGGCAGCCAGAATAATCAGCTTTACATTATCATTATGTCTGGTATGTTCCAGTGCTGAAGGTCTTTTCTCATCTGGGGTTGTGCATGCGGCAGAACTGCAGGAGAATGGGTCTGAGGTCATGGAGATACCAACAGAAACAGAGGTTGTAAAGGAAACAGAGTTGCAAAGTGAGATACCGGATATAGAGGAGACGGAATCAACAAGCGAAATAGATGGCGCCGATCGGGAAGAGGCTGCAACTGAGGCAGCGGAGACAGAGAGTGAATTGCAGGAAAAGAATGCTGCAACTGTGGCAGAAGGGGAAGTAAGTGCAGATGAAGCATTTGCCGGCCTGTTGGACGAGATGTATGCAGCAATGCCTGCAGGACAGGAAAAAGTCACTTATGGTAATAACTATCAGTCTAATCAGCCGGAACCATTTACTTATAAATCCGGTAAAGGAACAGCGACCGTAGATAACGGGCTGACTATGAAAATTGAATCTCTTACAGGCAATGAATTTGCAGCGACCTGGGATAATACACCATATCTTACCTCCGGTGTTATTTCCACCGTTTTTAAATATCAGTCTGAGGGTGAAAGAATTGGCTTTTTAATTAAGGCAAATGATGATTCAAATGGTATTTCCGTAAGATATGATGTTGAAGGCACCTGGAATATTCAGAGCCAGAATGAAGGCGGAAAATGGAAAACATTTTCAGGACCTGTTTTAGAGCAAAATACGGAATACAGACTTCGGATAGGTTTCTATGGTGACAAGATAATCATTGCTTTAGATGATGCTGTTATCTTTAATGAATCAGTTCCGAATGTGTTGACAGAGGAGCTTATTAATCAAAGAGGACAGATAGGAATATTTAAATGGTTTAACGTACCTGCAACAGTATCTATCAGCGATTTTAAGGTAGAAGGTGTAGGAACAAAGGACAAGCCATCCAACGTTGTGGAATATGTTCAGGATTATGAAGATCCGGAATATACACCAAACTGGAGT
>NZ_JNGB01000211.1:0-2386 GCF_001029355.1 Robinsoniella sp. RHS | reverse complement strand
AAAAAATAACAATAAGAGAAACGTACACAATTTATGTGCGTGAGGAGGTAGGGCGATGTCAAAGGTGACAGTTATGGATCATCCATTGATCCAGCACAAGATTGGAATTATTCGTAGGAAAGAAGTGGGATCAAAGGATTTCAGACAGATGATCAGTGAAATAGCAATGTTGATGTGCTATGAGGCAACCAGGGATTTAAAATTAGTAGATGTTGACATTGAAACCCCTATCTGTCCGATGACGGCGAAAGAACTTCAGGGAAAGAAATTGGCAGTAGTTCCGATTTTAAGGGCAGGACTTGGAATGGTAGACGGTATGCTGGCTATGATACCGGCTGCAAAGGTTGGCCACATTGGTCTTTACCGTGATCCGGAAACATTGGAGCCTGTAGAATATTATTCAAAATTACCGGCAGATTCATGGGACAGAGAAGTTTTTGTAGTAGACCCGATGCTGGCAACAGGCGGATCTTCTTCGGCAGCGATTAATCTGCTGAAGGAAAAAGGAGTTAAAAATATACGGTTCATGTGTATTATTGCAGCACCGGAAGGTGTGAAACGTATGCAGACGGAACATCCGGATGTAGATATCTATATCGGAGCACTTGATGAGCGTCTGAATGACCATGGCTACATTGTACCGGGGCTTGGAGACGCCGGCGACCGTATCTTTGGTACTAAATAAGAAATTTTGGAGGGTTTTACAATGAGCGATAAAAGGACTGATTATATTTCCTGGGATGAGTATTTTATGGGGGTTGCAAAACTTTCAGGAATGCGCTCAAAGGATCCGAATACACAAGTGGGAGCCTGTATTGTAAGCAATGATAATAAAATATTGTCTATGGGATATAATGGTTTTCCTATGGGATGTTCAGATGACGAATTTCCATGGTGCAGAGAAGGAGGGCCGCTGGACAGCAAATATGTGTACACAACCCACAGTGAGTTAAATGCTATTCTGAACTACAGAGGCGGCAGTCTGGAAGGTGCCAAGCTTTATGTTTCTTTGTTCCCCTGTAATGAATGTGCAAAGGCAATTATTCAGGCGGGAATCACTCAGGTAATCTATGACTGTGATAAATATGCAGACACACCCGCGGTTATTGCGTCTAAGAGAATGATGGATGCGGCAGGGGTTGAATATCGTCAGTATCAGCATACGAATAGAAAGATTGAGATTGAACTTTAAAAAATAGCGCCCTGCAGCGGGGCGCTATTTTTTTGCGGGGTACTGCATTAGGCGCGGAACTTTTGAATAAACAAGACAATTAAGGTTATTTTAAACAATATTATATGGTTTTCGCATTTCTTCTATGATAGTATAATAGAGAGTAAAGTTTCGGGATTTAAGTGAATCCAGGGTCTGTTTGAGAAATCATTGTATTTCTTTGTAAGATATTTAAAATCAGAGTTAAGAATATGGAAATGCGGCATAGGAGGAAGGTTGAAAGAAAATTAAGATGCAGAAAGGACGCCACGATGTGATTCTTTCAACCTGTTTAATTGTGGCAGTATTACAGGCAAGCCTGTAATATGCAATGGGTATAAGTATGTCTATTTATGTACAAAAAGTAAGACAGATTATAGAAGAAGTAAAAAAAGCAGTGGTAGGTAAGGATGCCTGTGTGGAGAAGGTGATGATGGCAATGCTGGCAGGCGGGCATGTGCTGCTGGAGGATATTCCGGGAGTGGGGAAGACAACTATGGCTTTAGCATTTTCCAGATCGATGGATCTGCTTTGGCACAGAGTTCAGTTTACACCGGATGTATTGCCGGCAGATATTACCGGATTCTCCATATATCAGAAGGAATTAAATAAGTTTTCCTTTCAGCCGGGTGCCATAATGTGCAATTTATTTCTGGCAGATGAAATCAATCGTACATCGCCTAAGACCCAGTCTGCGCTCCTTGAGGTTATGGAAGAAGGAAATGTTACAGTAGAGGGTGTGACCAGAGAGGTACCAAAGCCTTTTATTGTCATAGCTACACAGAATCCCATTGGTTCGGCGGGAACGCAGATGCTTCCGGAATCACAGCTGGACAGGTTCATGATCTGTATGACGATGGGGTATCCTGATGTGGAAAATGAGATTGCGATTCTGAAGGACAGAGGTTCAGGAAACCCCATTGAAAATATTGTTCCGGTTATTCAGGCTCAGGAGCTGGTACAGATGCAAAAGGAGACAGAACAGGTCTTTATCCATGATGTCATTTATACTTATATAGCGAAATTGATTGCAGCTACAAGGGAGCATCCATTTCTGGAGCTTGGGGTCAGCCCGAGAGGGACAATAGCGGTAACGCGTATGGCTAGGGCAGCGGCTTATCTGGAGGGGAGAAATTATGTGACTCCAAATGATGTCTGTGCCGTACTGAAGGATGT
>NZ_JNGB01000210.1:0-9757 GCF_001029355.1 Robinsoniella sp. RHS | reverse complement strand
TGTATTAAACGGAATGTCACAGGAAGCGCTCAAGTGGTTTTCAAAACTTTTTTACATACTGCGTTCGCTCCGCATCAGTATTATTTTGGTTGAGACAACTTTACGCTGTCTGAAACCATATTGCGACCGGTTATTTATTATGCGGGATGGGAAGACGGCAGCGGTTTTGGATAAAAAGCATCTAAAAGAAGATGAGATCATTTCTTACATGATCGGTTATCCGCTGAACGAAAGAGAAGAAGGGATTCGTGCAGTTCCAAAAGAGCTTCCCAGATTAGAAAATCTTCTGGAATTTTCAGATGTATATTTTGAAAATATTCTCCATGGTCTGGATTTTAAAGTTACGAAAGGCAGCATTACCGGGATGCTGAATGTGAATAAAAACTCCGGGAAGGCAGTGGAAAGGCTGCTTATGGGTCTTGGCAGTGCGGATAAGGGAGAGATTATATTTGATGGGAAAACGCTGCTCCTAAAGTCCACGGAACAGGCATTGCAGGCAGGGATTGCTGTAGTGCCCGAAGATGACCGGATCTTCTGGGAATTCAGTATAGAAGAAAATATTATGATGTCTGCACTTAAAATGAACAGAGGGCTGGCAGGACGGTTAAACCGTGGGGAATTAAAATACATATCCGGGGAATTATTTTCCGACTATATGAAATCCGCATGCCCATACTGTACTTTAGATTCTTGTGTGCCGGAAAGCCGGTTAGCTCAGAAGAAAATAGCACTTTGCAGAGTTCTGGCATCTGATCCTGCGCTGATAGTCCTGGTAAATCCCGCACAGACTATAGATGTGATATCCAAAGACAGTATATACGCAGATATTATGACATTGAAGGCAAAAGGGAAAACTGTACTTCTCATAACTTCTGATATTAAGGAGATGTTCGATGTATGCGACAGAATTATTGTAGTAAACCAGGGAAAGACAAAGGCGACATTTAGCGTAACGGATGGAAACAGGGATCAGTTGCTGCAAAGCTATGGGGAGAGTCTGAGGGATATCTGAAACGGATTATGGATGCTGGTTAAAAGCGCTCGGCAGAAGTTGTGTCAATGAAAAACAACAAAGGTTTCTTAAAAAATATATACAATGAAATAGAGAATATTAAGATAAGGATATCATAAATGACACATTGTCATTGTGGTATCTTTATTTTTATGGTCTAAAATATATAAAAAATAGCGAAAAAAGATAAAAATGAACACAATATATTAAATTTAGTGCATTGTTGCGGCTCCCTGGGACAGATATAATAGGTACAGAAACAAAAACAAATAATTCTTGCAAGAATTGAGGGTGTAAACAGGAGGAAGGTTATGCTAGGCGATACAATTTTAAAGTTGAATCATATTTCGAAATTATATCCCGGCGTGGTTGCTCTGGACGATTTAAATATTGAATTTAAAGAAGGCGAAATTCATGCAATGGTAGGGGAAAACGGCGCAGGGAAGTCCACAATGATTAAGACAATTTCCGGAGCTGTACAGCCAACCAGAGGAACGATTGAGATTAACAATCATACATATGAACAAATGACGCCAACCCTGTCCAGGCAGAATGGGATAGCAGTTATCTATCAGGAATTTACGCTGATTCCGGTACTCAGCGCATCGGAAAATATATTTTTGGGTGAATTCATTATGAAAGGGATGGTTTTAGACCGGAAGGAAATGGATAAGAAAGCAGAGGAGCTGTTTAATAGGCTTCATGTAGACATCGATCCTTCTACAAAGGTAGCAGATCTGACTACCGGTTATCAGCAGATTGTGGAGATAGCAAAGGCGGTTTCTAAGGATGCTAAGATTTTAATTATGGATGAGCCGTCTGCCCCCCTTACCACTTCAGAGGTTGAGGCGATGTTTAAGATCGTAGATACCTTGAAGACACAGGGAGTGACCATTATTTACATCTCCCACAGAATGGAAGAGATCTTTCGGTTGTCGGACCGTGTATCGGTACTCCGGGATGGAAAATATATTACTACAGTAAATACGGCAGATACCAGTAAATCAGAATTAATTAAGCTGATGGTGGGCAGGGAGCTCAGTGAGACATATCCGGAACGAAAGAATAAAGCCTCTGAAACCGAACTGTCTATTAAAAAGCTCACTGGTAATGGTGTAAAAGATGTTTCCTTTGATGTAAAACGAGGTGAGGTATTAGGCCTGGCAGGGCTGATTGGCGCCGGCAGGACAGAATTGGCACAGCTGCTTTTTGGATATGAAAAGATTATATCCGGAGAAATAATTTTAAATGGAAAATCTATTCGGCCAAAAAACTGCATAGAGGCAATAGCGGCGGGAATTGCGCTGGTTCCGGAAGACCGCAAGCGTCAGGGGCTGGTATTGGAAATGAGCATTAAGGAGAATACAACCATGCCAAGCATGAAAAGAATTTCCACGCTTGCAGTGATCAGCAGTGACCAAGAAAAAGAGATGTCCCAGTCTTATATGGACAGTCTTCGTACAAAAGCCCCTTCCATCGAACAGAAAACGAAAAATCTAAGTGGTGGAAATCAACAGAAAGTAGTACTGGCAAAGTGGCTGGCGATGGATCCCCAGGTGTTAATATTTGACGAACCCACCAGAGGAATTGATGTGGGAGCAAAACAGGAGATCTACAATATTATGAACGAACTGGCGGACAATGGTAAGACGATCCTTATGATTTCATCAGATATGGAAGAATTAATCGGAATGTCAGACCGGATTGTGGTGCTGTGCAAGGGAAGAGTTACCGGGCTGCTAGAAAAAGAAGAAGTCAGCCAGGAATTAATATTATCAAAATCGGCAGGGAGTGATACGGATGAATAAGAGTAAAAAGTTATTTAAATCTAAGGAACTGGGAAATTTTCTGGTATTGGTGGCAATGTTTCTGGTATTTAGTATACTATCGCCGCAGTTTTTAAAGCTGAACAATATTTTTAATATCACGAAACAGATCGCAACCCTTGGTATCTGCTCAGTGGGATTCACCTTCGTCTTAATAACAGGCGGTATAGATTTGTCCCTGGTTTATCAGATATCGCTGATTAATATCATTTGCGCCTATATGATGACCAAAATGGGGGTTCACTGGGTGGCAGCCATAATGATTTCTATTCTGGCTGGTATACTGATCGGGCTGATTAATGGATTAATTATTACAAAAACCGGAGTGGCGCCTCTGATAGTGACCCTTTCCATGATGACTATTTTAAATGGTCTGAGTTATTTAATATCAAAAGGACTGCCTATGTTTGGATTCCCCAGGAGCTTTTCCTTTTTAGGACAGGGTAGTATACTTTCCGTCCCGGTATCCCTGATATTTTTGCTGATTATAATTGCAATAGGGGTATTTATCCTGAATAAGACTTATTATGGAAGATATTTCTATGCTATCGGAAGCAATGAAGAGGCGACAAAGCTTTCCGGTGTTAATACAGGCAAAGTGCGGATATTAGTATACAGTTTATGCGGATTTTTTACGTCAATCGGAGCAATATTAATGCTTTCGCGTCTGAATTCAGCGCAATCCGCAACAGGAGCAGGTTTTGAATTTGATGTACTGACTGCCTGTGTCCTGGGCGGTGTATCCAGCAGCGGCGGAAAAGGAACAATGCTGGGAGCATTTATCGGAGTGTTAATTGTAGGAGTTCTGGATAACGGACTGGTACTGCTAAATGTCAGTGAATACGTACAGCTGGTAATCAAAGGATGTATCTTACTGATTGCAGTGGTTTACGATACGATGTCCAGAGCAAACAGTGAGAAGATAAAGAGAATGAAGGCTATAAATGCTAATAATGCGTAATATTCACATTATCTTGTGGAAAATGTGGATACAAAATCAGATAATATGAAAAAAATGTGGATAACTTTTAATGCATTTTAATATTGAGTGTATTTATGACGAAATGAAGATAAAAAAATAAAATATAAAGTGATGAAAGGGAAGATTATGATGAAAAAAAGATTATTAAGCATGGTAATTTCTATAGCTATGATAACAGGCATGCTGGCTGGATGCAGCAATCCGTCAGACAGCGGAGGAACAACTGCAGCAGCATCAGCACAAACAGAGGGGACAAAAGCGGGAGGAGAAGATGGAACAGCAGCAGGAGCATTAAATGAAAACGGGGAAAACAGTACAATTACAGAAGCTGCCGGCAAAAGTGAGAGTAAGGATTCTTATAATGTAGGAATTACATTTTCAGATCTCAGTAATCCGGTTTGGGCAGAGCTGGTTCAGGAAGCAGAAAGCTATGGTAAAGAAAAAGCAATGTCAGTTACTTATGTAGATGCACAGAGTGATGCGACTAAGCAGGTTACCCAGATTGAGAACTTTATCCAAAATGGAATGGATGCAATTATTATCTGTGCAGTGGAGGCAAATGCTATTGCCGATGTGACAAAAAAAGCAAAAGAGGCAGGAATCTATGTAGTTGCCTACACCCAGGTATTAGAAAATTATGATGCCCAGTACCTGGTAGATCCTTATAATACAGGCTATGCATGCGGTAAAAAAGCTGCGGAGTGGATTAACGAAAAATATGGAGATGAAGAAGTTGTGGAATGGGCGCTTATGGATCTTCCGGAATTTCCTGAAATCATAGAACGTGCCAATGGAATCAAAGCAGGTGTGGAAGAAAACGCAAAGAATGCGAAATTAGTCGCTACTTCTCCGGCATTGACAGCAGAGCAGGGTCTCAGTAACGCAGAAAACTTTTTACAGGCAAATCCAAATCTAAAAGCAATCTGCTGCATTGGCGGCGGAGGAAGTGTAGGAGGAAATGAAGGGATTAAGGCGGCCGGCATTACAGATTTTGAATCTGTCGGACTCTTTGGGATCGATGCTACGGAAAACGAAATTTTAAATATCATCAATGGGGATCCTCAGAAATCTTCCGTCAGCCTTGGCGGCGGAAAAGCACACGGAAGAGCCTTGATTGATATGACAAATGCACTGCTGAAAAATGAAAAGATTGAGGAAACCCAGTATATGCCCATTGATGTGATAGATTCATCCAATGCACAGGAATATTACGATACAATTTATAAAAAATAATGAAAAAAGATAAAAAAATGAAAAGCAATGAAACAATATTAGTTGCTAAGTAAAGAATTATTATAAAATGGAGGAGCACCAATATGAGTAAAACAATGAAAGCGCTGGTATCCTATGCGCCATACGATAACCGCTACGAAGACTTTCCGGTACCGGAGATAGGGAAAGGGGAACTGCTGTTAAAGGTAAAGGGCTGCGGGATCTGCGCAGGCGACGTAAAATCTTACCATGGGGGAATCCGTATCTGGGGAACTTCAGAAGAAAACAGGTACATAGAAGCGCCGTGCATAGGGGGACATGAGTTTTACGGAGAAATCGTAGAAAAAGCAGAGGATGTTACGGGATATGAGGTTGGAGAAGTTATTACGGCGGAGCAGGTAATTCCCTGTGGTGAATGTAAATTCTGCCGGGAAGGAAAATACTGGATGTGTACCCGGTCAGCAGTTTTTGGATTTAAGCAATATGCCAATGGCGGTTTTGCAGAATATGTTAAGATTGACAAGAATTGTATAAAACACAGAATTCCGGAAGGATTTACACAGGAGCAGGCAGTTCTGGTGGAACCAATCGCCTGCGGAATGCATGCATTGGAACGTGCTGATATCAAACACAGCGATGTGGTAGTGATTGCAGGGCTTGGAGCAATTGGGCTGTCCATGGTGAATATAGCCAGTCTTTATCTTCCCGGAATGGTGATTGGAATTGATGTAAAGGAGAACCGGCTGGCAATGGGAAAAGAATTTGGAGCGGATTTAGTATTGAATCCGGCAGAATGTAATGTGGCGGAAGAAATTATGAAACTGACAGACGGTCTGGGCTGTGATGTCTACGTAGAAGCGTCCGGAAGTCCCGGAAGTGTCACACAGGGAATGGATGCACTGAAAAATCTGGGGCGTTATGTTCAGATGGGTGTATTTGCAAAGGAAGTACAGGCGGATTGGAATGTAATCGGGGATGGGAAAGAATTAACGATAATCGGATCTCATTTGTCGGCGCTGACTTATCCTGCTGTGATAAAGGGGATACAAAAAGGGTTGATACGGACCGAAGGACTAATCTCCCACCGGTTTAAGCTGGAGGACTGGGAAGAGGCTTTTGAAACGGCGGAAAAAGCGGAAGATGCTGTGAAGGTGATGCTGGTTCCGCAGGAATAGAAATGTACTTTTTGCCACTTACACTCCCATAACCGCCCACTTACTAAAATAATATAGATTTCTCCCGGAATTTATTATAATATAAGTCCATAGGGAGGGGCAGAAAATGAAAGTAGTTATTAAGAAGATCCCGGAGGACAAAATAGAATATGCGGCGCTGCATGTGCATGAATTAACACCTCAGGCTGAACAGATTTCATCATATATTGAAAATGAAGAATATAATGCGGTCATTGTTCCATGTACTGCGGACGGGAAGATTTACAGGATCCCAAGTGAAAGTATTTATATAATTGAATCGGTTGACAATGTCCAATATGTTCATACCAGAGAGAAGATATTTGAATCTGCGAAAAAATTGTATGAGTTAGAAAAACTGCTCCCTGTAAAATTTGTCAGAGTTTCGAAATCTGTAATTCTGCATTTGAATAAAGTCAGCGTTTACAGTCCCCTGGCAAATGGACTTATGAAGGCGGAGCTGGATAACGGGGCATCTGTATATATTTCAAGAAAATATTTAAAAGATCTGAGAGCGTTAATTCGGGAGGGATTACGATGAGTGTGGAAAATCGAAAAGAATGTGGATTAAAGGGCAGCATTTTGGGTTTAGTGTTAATGATGAGTTCACTTTTAGTAGTGAGTTTCACCGGTGATGCAGCGGGCATTGTTCTGGCGCTGCCATATATGCCTGTTATCTTGGCTGGTTACCTGATATTGGGTGTCTTTTTCTGGTGGATACATGGAAGAACGCCAAAAGAACACAGTCTGTTAACCGGTGCAGCATCCAGCTATCTGGTGTTTCTTGTAGTAGTAGCGGTGATGACGATAGCTGCGTTTTTGACGCAGACAGTGCGTTACGTGATACTGGTAAATATTGTAGTATTGTTTGTGCTGTGGCTGATGGAATACGTATCTTTAAAAAAAATAGCAGATGAGCTGAATCAGGGAATGCCTCAAGGCAGATCTGCGTTAGTGGTAGATCTGGATGAAAAGCCAGCTACCATGGAAGCCTATTTTCATGAAATTGAAAAATACTGTGAAGCCAATCACTGGAATCTGGAATATATCAAAAAAGAGAAACCGGCTCTAATCAGGATAAATGGTAAAAAGTACGCTGTAAAAATGGGATTGTATTATACACCTATTGGAACGATTGTGTATACAATGACCTTTTCCAGCGCAGGTGAGCAGGATTAATAACTGAGACTGTAAGGGGAAGAAACGCCAAAATTTAATTTTCTGGTGTGTCTTCCCCTCTTAAGAAAATTTACCGGATAAATGCAACATCAATACGTCCATTGCTGGTCTTCGCAACAAGATGTTTTTTCTGATCCGGATATTTACTGTTCGGCAGATTATTAGAACCATTTACCGTGTGGCTCTGGATAGCGTAATCACGGATATCACCGATGATGGTACCTCTGACAGCACCATTGCTGGTTCTCATTACAATGTTATCTCCAGTCAGGTTCTTACCTTCTACGGCACCATTGCGTGTAGAGAGCAGGAGTCCGAATGTAAAAGTACATCCAAATGCAGTAACACGGCCATTGTTCGTCACGGCCTCCAACTGGTCACCGGATAGGTTATTCAGATCCAAAGATGCATTGGTACTCTGTATTAGAACGGAATTGCAATGGATGTCGTCAACCCTGATCCGCGCATTACTGGTAATAAATTGTGAATTGGTCAGATGTTTCAATCCGTTTACAGAAATTGAAGCATTGGAGGATTTCACCCTCAGATTACCTGCAAAATCTACGGGAACTTCCAGAGTTAGTATCCAGGGACCACGGAAGAGATTGCGCCAGTTCCAGGAAAGGAAGTTACGCATGGTATGGCGGAAGTTAAATTCCCCGTCATGTTCTGTAAAGGAAACGTAATCACAGTCTTCACGTGGATTAAATAGTACCCGGATGGGACCGGAGGTCACGGGAATTACTTCAATTCGTACATTTTCGGCTTCCACGTTAATTGTGTGTATGGGAGTAGAGGATGCATAACCCGCATCTTGAATGTTTTCCTGCCCGGTATTAGTTTGGGTATATCTCGGTCTGCCGATTTCCCTGTATTCTTCTTTAATTCGTTTGACAATGGATTCGACGGTACCAAATCCGGCAATGATATTTTCTTCATCACGCCCCAGCTCCAGACCGTCACAGATCAATTCCTGATAATATTCTTTTAACTGCTCTTTGTCAGCGTCTGGTATCTCCGATAATTGTTCCATTAATTCTTTGAAAAATTCTGCTTGCTTCATAGTGATCCCTCCTGGCTGTTTTTTTCTATGAAAGTGTAAATTTGTTTCATTTCTTCCCACTCATTTAAAAATTCCTGAATCTTTGCAATACCTGTATCCGTAATTTTATAATATTTACGGGTGCGCCCGTTGTATTCCTGCTTATATGTTGTGAGACTGCCCGTGGATTCCAGTCGTTTTAAGATAGGATATAAGGTTGATTCGGATATCTCAATACATTTTGAAACCTCTCCATTGATCAAATATCCATAAGACGGACCTTGTTTTAAGACGGACAATACACAGATATCCAGCAGACCCTTTTTTCTTTGCGTATCCATGTAATACCTCCTGATACCCTGTTATGCATACTATGTATTGTATACTATGCATAGTATAGTATTGTGGTTAAAAAATGTCAAGAGGTTTTTTTGTTTTAATTTTGCCGTTTATCTGCCTTGAAAGCCAGCAGACTCTAAAATTCCAGAAGTTTCAGAAGACACTCCTTTAATTCTTCAGTATAAAAGGAGTATCGTGGATTTTTAAGCCATACAAAGGACATTGCATAATTATCAATCAGGCAACGCCAGATGTTGGCAATGGTATTTGCACGGGTTAAAGACATACCAGGGCAGGATTTTCTGATATAATTCAGCATTAATTCTGTAGCCTGGCCTGCCCATATATGTAAAAGTGGATAATTATAAGATATAGCAAGTTTCTGGCTGATCGGATAAAGCTTGATGGTTATTTCATTGTGTCCATAGTCATATGCTTTCTTTATAATATAATCAACCATTTCTTCGCCGGAGGGGTCTTTGGGTGCGAATGTTATCATTTGTCTGGTATGTCCGGAAACATACTCATCCCAGATCTCAATAAACAGAATCTCTTTGCCTTTAAAATGTTTATAAAAGGTTCCAAGTGAGCATCCGGCGTCTTTCACGATGTCATTGATACTAGTATCATCAAAGCCATTTTCCAAAAAGAGATGAAGCGAGATGTCTTTAATTTTCTTATGTATTTTGTGATATTTCAATTCTTTTGCTAAACTGGCCATTTTGTCGTCCTTCTCGTTTGTATGTTAGAGGTTATGTAAAATTATGTAAGTAGGTCTTTGTCCAAAATGTACATTAAATGGAATAAATTATACAAAGAGTACGTCATAAATGACATTATAGCTGATTTTAAGAATGGTGTCGAGTGAAAAAGCTGTTATATTTGTAGTAAAATAGTCCGGCGGCATCTGCCAGAAACCAACCGATGGGGATTGCCCACCAGATACCTAAAAGCCCAATGGAAGGAACCGGA
>NZ_JNGB01000209.1:0-8524 GCF_001029355.1 Robinsoniella sp. RHS | reverse complement strand
TTAGACTGGGGAATCGGAAGAAATATTACACTTGCAGAACTCAGCAAATATTCTAAAAATGGAATTACCAACGATAAAGCTGAAAGAGAAGCCGCGAAAAAGCTGGCAGAGGAAGTGGATACAAAGGCTGTTACCATATTTGATAAAGCAAGTTCACTGTCCGGCGGAAATCAGCAGAAGGTTGTTGTAGCAAAATTACTTTCCTCAGACCTTAAGGTAATCATCCTGGATGAGCCGACAAAGGGTGTTGACGTTGGAGCCAAAGCAGCAATTTATGAGATCATGGGTGATCTGGCAAAGAAGGGTTATGCGATAATAATGATTTCTTCTGAAATGCCTGAGATCCTGGGTATGAGTGATAGAATCGTAGTTATGTGTCAGGGTAAAGTAACCGGAGAATTAAACCGTGAGGAAGCAACCCAGGAGGGCATCTTAAAATATGCGATGGCCAAATCTTCCGGCGATGCAAACTAGAAAGGAGAGGCAAACAACAAAATGGAAAAGAAATTCAGTCTAAAAAAATTAACCAGCTCTCGTGAAATGAGTTTGCTCCTGGTAGTTATCGTACTTTGTATCTTTATACAATTTCGAAACAGCTCTTTCCTGACGGGTACGGTTATTGTAGAAATGTTAAAGAATTATTCCGTAACAATGATTCTTGCACTTGGTATGATGTGTGTGTTACTGATCGGAGGAATTGATATTTCCATCGGATCCACCATAGCATTATCCGGTATGGGAAGTGCTCTCATGATGAGAGATGGAGTATTTTCAAATACGTTATTAGGTTTTGTAATGTCAATTCTGATCGGATTGGTATGCGGACTTGTAATCGGTCTGGTAATCTCAAAAGGAAAAGTATTACCGATTATTGCAACACTTGGTTTTATGAATATTTACAGAGGTCTGACATATCTGATTGCAAACAGCCAATGGGTAGCTGCATATCAGGTACCGGAGAAATTTAAGGCATTTGCTCAGAGCAATTATTTGACATTTGGATTAGTTAATAATCTGGTTACCATTATGATTATCTGTTATATTATTTTCTTCATCGTCATGAAATGGACCAGAACAGGAAGGAAGATCTACGCAATTGGTAGTAATCCGGAAGCAGCAGAGATTTCAGGTATTAGAATCGACAACATTAAGTTATTAGTTTATTCCCTGATGGGAGCCATTTGTGGTCTGGCAGGTGCAATGTGGGTATCAGTATATGCATCAGCTCAGGGAGATATGGCTACCGGAATTGAAATGGATGTTATCGCAGCCTGTGTAATTGGAGGTGTAAGTTTAACCGGAGGCCGCGGAAGCGTGGTCGGAGTATTCTTAGGATCACTTACAATTGCTATTATAGGAAAAGCGCTTCCATTAATTGGAGTATCCCAATTCTGGCAGAGCGCAATAAAAGGTGTTATTATATTAGTTGCTGTTATCCTGAATGTTATGGCTCAGAGAGTTATGGATAAGAATAATCTGAAAGGAAGGGAGATGTAATCATGGCAACAAAATCTGGAAGAACAATATCAGCAGAAAAGAAATCATCATGGAAACAGACCCTTCTGAAATGGGAAACATTTTTAATAATTTTGTTTATTGCCGTTAATGTTATGAACTCCTTCATTTCACCCAACTATTTAAGTGTATCAGGATTATTTACGGCCACCTCATCTTTCCTGGAAAAAGCATTCATTGCTTTGCCAATGGCTTATATCCTGGTACTGGGTGAAATCGACATCTCAGTTGGTTCTATTGTAGCATTATCAGCGGTTTTAATGTCACTGGCATATAACGCAGGAGTCCCAATGGGGCTTGCAATCATTATCTGTTTATTGGTTGGAACTGCATGTGGTTTTTTAAACGGTCTGATTCTTACGAAGTTTACAGAATTAGCACCTATGATTGTAACATTAGGAACTCAGATATTATTCAGAGGTATTGCTGAAATTCTCTTAGGAGACCAGGCAGCCGGAGGATTGACTAGCGTTGAATGGTTCAGTAATTTATACTGGGGATCCATCGGACCGGTACCTTACATGTTTATCGTATTTGTAATCTGTGCAGTAGCTTTTGGACTGGTATTACATAAAACCACTTTCGGAAGAAGAATTTATGCAATCGGAAGTAACCGTCTGGCAGCTGAATATGCAGGTATCCACGTACAGAAACTTCGCTTGATCGTATATACGATCGCAGGTACATTTTCAGCAGTAACAGCAGTTTTCCTGGCAGCCCGGATGGGAAGTACCCGTTCCAATATAGCGGCGGGGTATGAACTGGAAGCGATCTCCATGGTAGTATTGGGAGGTATCTCAACCGCAGGCGGTAAAGGTAATTTTCCGGGAACAGTTATTGCGATTTTTATCATTGGTTTCTTAAGATATGGATTAGGATTGATTAATGTACCATCTCAGGTAATGTTAGTTATCATTGGAGCATTACTGGTAGTAGCAGTTATGATTCCAAATATAAATATTGGAAAACTTTTAAAGAAAAAAGAAGCAGCAAACTAAAAATCTATTAACGGTACTTACACCAAAGGGTGTTATGTATAAAACTATTTATTCCAAGGGAGGAAATAAAGAATGAAGAAAAAAGTAATTAGTGCATTATTATGTATGTCCATGGTTGCTACAATGATGGCAGGCTGCGGAAGCAGTGAAACAAAGACAACAGAAGCAGCTAAAACAGAGGCAGCGAAAACAGAAGCAGCAACAGAAGCAGGCGGCGACACAGAAGCAGCAAAATCTGAAGTAGCAACAACAGAAGCTGCAGGTGGAGAAACAGAAGCTGCCAAAACAGAAGGAAATGCTGATGTAAGTGGAAATACTTATGCAATTGTTACAAAAGCAGCAGGAAATCCTTACAATGAAAAAGAAGCTACCGGATTCCAGGAAGTAATTGATGCAGTAGGTGGAAAATGCGTAGTAAAACATCCGGAAAGTGCTACAGCAGAAGCTCAGATCACAATGATCAACGAATTAGTTGCTCAGGGTGTTCAGTCTATTGCAATAGCAGGAAATGATTTTGATGCTCTTCAGCCAGCATTAAAAGCAGCTATGGACAAAGGCATCCAGGTATCTTCCTTAGATGCTAACGTAAATCCGGACAGCCGTAAAACATTTGTTAACCAGGCTGGTGTTGACCAGATCGGACAGACATTAATGGATGCAGTACTTGATATCTCCGGTGGAGAAGGACAGTGGGCAATTCTTTCCGCAACAAGCCAGGCTACAAACCAGAACGCTTGGATTGAGTCTATGAAAAAAGTTATGGAAGATGAAAAATACTCCAAACTTGAATTAGTAGAAGTTGCATATGGCGATGATGAATACCAGAAATCTGTTGACCAGACACAGGCTTTATTACAGAACTACCCAGACCTTAAAGTTATCTGCGCTCCTACAACTGTAGGTATCATGGCAGCAGCTAAAGTTATTCAGGATCAGGGCGTAGCAGGCAAAGTTAAATTAACAGGACTTGGACTTCCTTCTGAAATGGCTGATTATATCGGTGATGACGATACACATTCCTGCCCTTACATGTACTTATGGAATCCAATTGATGTAGGACGTTTATCTGCTTATACATCAATGGCATTAGTATCCGGTGAAATCACAGGCGCAGCTGGTGAGAAATTTACAGCTGGCGACATGGGCGAATACGAAATCACAGCAGCAGATGATGGCGGAACAGAAATCATCGTTGGACCTCCTTTCAAATTTGATCCATCAAACATCAATGACTGGAAATCCGTATACTAAAATTACGTAACAACTGCCAATAATAAACTTTTTCATATCATATTTTCCTTATAAAAAAGTCTTCTGCCTGTACCCCATACAGGTGGAGGACTTTTAAATATTATAGTTTCAATCTGATATTTGTATGATACAATAAATTAAAAACAGGAGGTAACACAAATGGTAAAAGGATTTAAAATGAAGTTGTATGAAGGAAAGGAAGAAGAATACGAAATCCGCCACAATCAGCTTTGGCCTGAGATGATAGATATGATTCATCAGTACGGCGGCAAAAACTATACAATCTTCCTGGACAAGGAGACCCTGACTTTATTCGGATATATTGAAATTGAGGATGAAGAACTCTGGGCAAAAGGGGCAGATACTGCAATCAACCGCAAATGGTGGGATTTTATGGCGGATATTATGGAGACAAATCCGGATAACAGTCCGGTATCTGTTGATTTGAAGACGGTGTTTCATTTAGATTAAAAGATGGCGTTGCAAATGGAAAAGTCAATCAAATAAGTCAGTTAAATAAGTCAATTAAATAGCCATGCGTCTGCAAATACTGGGGCGCATGGCTATAATTTTGGGTAACTGAATAATCCTATAAAGATTTACAGCCAATCCTTGTCTATAACCCAAACTCCGGCGCTGTAAGCTGTATTATAATTTAGAAATCCACTCAACCATATTTTCTTTGTAGAAGATATAAGGCTGTCCGGCAAGTACGGCTGTACCGTCACCGCTTTGGTAAGCTTCGTATTTCTCTTCCGGATAGTCGCGGAATGCCTTCATGGTAAATGAAGAGCCGGCTTTTCCGTCAAAAGATTTGTCCAGGGAAGCCAATGTAGAAGCTGCGGCTACGGCGCCCAGATGAATTACATCCCAGAGCATCATATAAGGGCAGACATATGCGAAAGCATCTTCATCAGCCTTGGCAGGCATGAAAGACTGCATTTCGGATGGAAGTCCAAGACCGGTTAGTTTAATTTTACTGTTTGCAGATTTTAAAGATTGTCCCGCTGCTGCGATACCTACGGTTGTTGGGGAGATAATGCAGTCTACTTTATTTTCTGCAATAAATGCCTGTGCCTGGGTTGTGGATTCAGTCAGGTCATCATTTCCGTATTTTTTGTCTAAGTCCGGACTTACTTTTCCGGCATATACCGGATCAGCCAATTCTTTTTCCATGGCGGCAATCCAGCTGTTCTGTACCGGAGTGTCAATGGATGCGGAAAGTACACCAAGTTTTATTTCATCCTGGGAGTAGTCACTAAGCGCTTTTGTAACTGCAGCCTTCATGTCACCGTCTTCCGGATAGTCAACTCCAAGCGTAATTAATACGCCCGCCTGTACCAGGTTAGATCCAATATCCTGAACTTCAGCCTGGTTAATGTGGGTAACGCGGTATTCCGGATTTGCTTCGGAATCAATGGAGGTAATTGGAATTCCTGCTTCTTTTGCCTTTTTAAATACTTCGTCATATCCGGTATCGCCATTTGTGGAGATGGTAATAGAAGCAACTTTTTGTGTAATTAATTCATCCAGCAGCTGAACCTGTGCGGCTACCGTTGTTTCGGCGGGGCTTTTATAAACAGCATTCTGTCCCTCACCCTTCATATACTCATCAAATCCTTCGAACATCAGATCACCAAAAGAGTTTCCGGTGCTTTTGAACATGAATACATGTGAACCTTCCAGAGAATCGGAGGAGCCTCCGGAAGTATTGCCATCTGCTTTTGCTGCCTGTGTTTCTGCTGTTCCGCCTGCCTCAGACCCGCTTGCTGTTGGTTTTGTTGAACTACATCCTGCTAATGATCCTAATACCATTGATACGCAAAGTCCAAGTGCTAAAAATCTTCTTACCTTTTTCATGTTGTTATCCTCCATTTTCATTTTATTTTCCCGGGCAGTTCTCTAAACGGCCGCGCTTATGGTTTCATTTGGCGGCTGCACTGCCGCAAGGGTCAGCTTCTGCCCCTCGTGTTGGGTTATTGACTATATATAAGCAATATCAGGACAGATGGTCTTGCTATTGTTTATAACACAAGAGTTTTTTCTCTGCATCAGGAAAAGCGCTGCTTCGCCTTTTTTGTTTCTTCTTTTAGTTCTGATTTCAGGGATGCCGATGTTTCTTTACATTTTGTCTGGACAGTTACAATCTTTTCTTCATATTTTTTTATTTTTGCCTCTTTTTCCGGTTCACTTAATTTTTCTTCCTTCTTAATCTGCGCAATTAATGTTTTCATGGTCTTCACTTCTTCCTGCGCTTTTAAGTTTACTGCCTCAATATTTTTGTTATTTGAATAAAGTATCATTAGCTTGATGTTTTCGATCAGCTGTTTGTTAACGTTAGGGATCAGTACGGCAATAATTAATATAAAACCGGTTAATATTTTGCGGGAGTTGGCATCCACACCCATTAATCCCAGTGTATAAATGAGAAAAGCCATAATAAGCGTACCTATCACAGGTCCATATACTTTGCCTTTTCCTCCGTTCGTAGAGACACCGCCAAGTACACAAATTGCAATAGCATCTAACTCATAACCGGTGCCCATGGTGGAACTTACACCGCCGCCCATACGACCCACAAAAAATATGGAAGCAATTCCTGCCATAACTCCCATTAAAACAAAAATAACCATTTTGGTATGCTCTACACTAATACCGGAATAGGTGGCTACCGTAGCATTATTGCCGATAATGTATAACTTTCGCCCAAAGTATGAACGGTGAAGAAACAGTACAAAAATTGCAGCCATCAGTAAAAACAGTAATAACGCAACCGGTATCCCAGCAATATTCAGCCATGCGATATCCGTATAAAATTTTGGGAAATGCTTTAAAACGTTTACATCCAGAATAATTTTTACAATTCCGCGAAACAGCATGGAGGTAGAAATGGTAACAATAACTGCAGGCATTTTTATGTAAGCAATCAAAAATCCGTTAAATGCACCACATACACCTCCGGCAGCAATTCCAAATAATACACTTAAGATCATTGGGATACCGGCATCCATGCTTAAACCGGTAACCATAGAAGCAACAATCATGATTGCTGCAACGGATACATCAATGTCTCCAAGCATAAGTACGAAGATCATACCCAATACAAGCGGGGACAGATCCATACCGGATTGAATAATGGACTGAATGGTACCGGCGGAAAAGTAAAGTCCGGGTCTGGTAGCCATTAGCACCAGATTAATTGCTAGTAAAATATAGACAAGTATCATTTCCCACTTAACCAAAAACCGGGATAATTTAAATTTTTCTTTCACCGCCAGATCTCTGGCAGGTGTCTTAAGTTCGCCGCTCATTATATCAAAGCACCCCTTTCCTTTAAAACTCTTTTTTCAGAGGAGCGCAGTGTAAATAAATTAATTGCTACAGCAATAATTATGATTGCACCCTGGATGGCATCTTGCCACACACTAAGTCCCGGGAGTAAACTGATGAAATAGGTTATTACGCTCATCATCAAAAATCCTATAATTACACCGTCTATCTTACCTCTTCCGCCGGTGATGCTGACACCGCCCAGAATACAAATGGCAATGGCCTGCATTTCATAACCCTCACCCATGCCATAATAGCAGATTGAGTAATTTGCGGTGTAAAGCATTCCGGACAGTCCGGCAAGTGCACCACAGATTGTAAATGCCATAAAGGTAACCCTGGCTTCTTTGATACCGGCAACTTTAGCTGATTCGCGGTTTGTACCAATGGCATAAATACGTCTGCCGTAAGAGGTATAGCCAAGAAAAATACCGGCAAGTACAAAGATTACGATTACAAACCATAAAATATTATAGATACCAAGGAACTGACCGGAAGCAAAGGTAACGTAATTATCTGTAAACTGGTGAGGAAACCACCAGTTGCCTCCGCTGCAGAGAAATGCCAGTCCGCGGAAAATATACATGGTACCTAGCGTTGCAATCATGGGGACCATTTTTAAATAACCTACGATAAATCCATTAAAAGCACCACATAAAATACCGACTGCAATACCCAGAATAACCCAGACGATTCCCGGGATATTCTGATAGCTGTTCATCAGAGAGGAGCAGATAACTCCGGCTAAACTTAACGTAGATGCTACAGATAAGTCAATCCCTCCTGTGATGATAACCATCATCATCCCTACTGCAAGAAGTGCATATACGGCATTGTTTCGCAGCATGTTCAGTATTGAAGTTAAGGAGTACATGGAAGGTGTGATAAAAGCAGCTGCGGCCAGCAGTACAGCAAATCCAACCAAAAGTCCAAAGTTTCTGTTGCCTGTAATTTTTTCCATAAATGTATTTTTATCCGACTTCATCTCTTACTCCTCCTTTCCGTCTTTGTTTTTTAAAGAAGCTTCCAGAATCATTTCCTGAGTAGTTCCGCCAGACTCAAACTGACCGGTGACACGTCCGGACTTCATAACTACAATACGGTCTGCCATTCCAAGTACTTCCGGCATTTCGGAAGAAACCATGATAATGGCATATCCATTTGCTGCAAGCTCATTCATAATTTCATATATAGAATATTTAGCGCCCACGTCAATGCCCTTTGTGGGCTCATCTAAGATCAGAACCTTTAAATCACAGCTCAGTAACTTTGCAAATACTACTTTTTGCTGATTACCGCCGGATAAAGAGGAGGGTGGCGCGCTGATATCTTTTGCTTTTAACTGAATCTTCTGGCATAAAGCAATAGCATTTTTCATTTCATCCTCTTCCTGTAAAAGAATGCCTTTTGTAAACTTTTTCATTACGGCG
>NZ_JNGB01000208.1:0-14198 GCF_001029355.1 Robinsoniella sp. RHS | reverse complement strand
AGTCCAGGCGCTTCAATATCTCATATTGATTCCTGCCTTCCACTCCCTCTGCCACAATTTGAAACTGAAGTCCCTTTGCAATCTCAATTACATTTTTCACGATCAGAAGATAAACTTCGGATTCTGCGATCTTATCCACAAAACTTTTGTCTAATTTAATACTTTCTACCGGAAGTGTTCCGATATAACTCAGGCTGGAATATCCCGTTCCAAAATCATCTATGGCAAAAGATACCCCAAACTCGATTAACCGCCGCATAATATTTATGATATAATCAAATGAATTGATAATAATGCTTTCGGTAACCTCCAGTTGGATCAGCGCCGGATCTATATGATACTTTTGAACTACCTGTGTAACGTCATCATAAAAAGTGCTTTTTGAAAATTGTACCGTAGATACATTTACGTTAATCTGTACAGGGTCCAGCCCCATTTTCTCCCTTTTGGCAATCATTCTGCAGGCCTCTTCCAAAACAAAGACCCCAAGCTGATTAATCAATCCGCTCTGTTCTGCAATGGGAATAAATTCTGATGGTGATATCCAGCCTAATTTATTATCCTTCACCCGTAAAAGTGCTTCGCACTTGGTATATGTACCGGATTCAATCTCATAAATAGGCTGATAATAAACTTCAAAAGATTGTTCTGCTGCTTTTTCGCGAATAATGCCTGCTATCTGGTTTTTTCTCTCCATCTGTATTTGTTCCGTTTTTCTAAAATACAGCACTTCACTGGATTCTGTCTTCTTTGCCTTTGACAGCATGTATTCCGCATTATGTATCACCATTTCAGGATTCGGAGCATATTGTGGGAAATCAATTAAAACCACATCTATGAAAAGCCGAAAATTCTGTCCGTTTTTATGTGACTCATCCTGAATCGCCTTGACAATCTTCTCCCGGATCAGGTTACACTGTTCCTCACAAGATGCCAGAAATGCAAATTTAGCTCCACCCACGCGATATACACGATGCTTTGGATATATCTCTACACATCTCTCCACAATCAATTTCAGTAATGCATCTCCCTGCTGCCTTCCAAAAACAAGATTGTAATTATTAAAATTCTTCATATTTAAGATACATACACAGCCATTTTTTCCATCTTGGAACAGCATAGACAGATCTTCCATAAAAGACGCCCTATTCTTAATCCCGAGCTGCATATCTTTAAATAAGGTGTCTTTCAACTGATTTTCATAAGCAATACGCTTGGATATATCGTAGCCGGTAAATATCGCAACCGGTTTTGAGTCTGATCCTAATACTCTTACACTGTCTATGCTTAGATATTTATTTAACTTTTCATTATATATCTCCATTTTCCTGCTGGGATTATCCTCATTCAGATGGGGAATCGGGCAATGACTGCAGGGTTTCTGATTATTCCACAGTGCCTGATAACAAAGATCCTTCTCCTGAATATCCGGCAGCATGTTGCGCAGTTCCTGATTAACAAAACTGATCCTGTAATCTTCCATCCCCACCGTATAAGCAGCTGCATGAATACCATCCAGAACAGTCTTCGTCATGCGGATAGACTCTTTTACACTGGTAATATCAACACCGATACATACAAAGCAAAACCCCAGTTTTTCATCCTGATATGCACTATAATCCAACTGCAGCCATTGCTGCAGGCTTTCAATCCACATAACAGATCTGACATTATTTTCCCCCTGCCCGCTTCCCATCGGACAATCCTTACAGACCTCATCACTGCAAAAAAACAGTTTATGGCAGGTGATGTCTTTTTGTAATTCAGGAAACTTCTCCCGCATAACTTTATTCGTATATAAAAACTGATGCGTATCATAACGTATCGCATAGACAAATGCATCCATATTATCTATGATACGGTCAGTATTCCACTGATCCATGTATGCCTTCTCCTTTAAGTATCTGCTTTTATAATAGCTTTTTAATCTATTATTTAATCTGCTTATTAATCTGCTTTTTTAATCTGCCAGAAGCATAAATAATTATAACATACTTGCCTGCGAATAGGACATACTTTTTCATAAAATCTCTTTTTCTATATCCAGTACTTTATCTGCCCAGTCTCTGTAAAATTTTTCCTCATGGGAAACTAATATGACGCTCCCCTCGAATTTTATCAAAGCATTTTTCAGAGCTTCTTTCGCATCCTGATCCAGATGGTTGGTCGGCTCATCCATGATCAGGAAATTACATGGGGATAAAAGAAGCCTGCAAAGCTTAACTTTAGACTGCTCTCCACCGCTTAAAGTTTTAATTCCCCTTAGCACATGCTCTTCTTTTACTCCACACCGCGCCAGGGCCTTACGCACCTCCTTATTTTTCATTGACGGATAGCAGTCCGATATAATCTGCAGTGGAGTTCTATTTGGATCTTCCCAACGCAGATCCTGCTCGTAATATCCAATCTTTACCTGCTCTAAAAACCGGAAACTGCCTGCTAATTTAGGTATTTTCCCAATCAAAGTCTTTAACAGAGTAGATTTTCCTATACCATTAAATCCTGTGACCACGATCTTCTGGCCACCGTTAACAACAAAGCTAATTTTAGACAGCAGTGGATAATAGTATCCGATTTCCAGATTGGTAACTGAAAGTGCCTTTCCCGGCGATATTTCCGTCTCCTGAAACTGTATTACAGGCTTTGTGGTAAAGTTTGGCGGTGCGATCCGCTCCAGACGGTCTAATTGTTTCTGCCGTCCCCTTGCCATTTTTGCATTCACTCCTGCTTTATTTTTTCGTATATATTCTTCTGTTTTTTCAATTTTCCGCTGCTGGGCATGATACTGCCGGATGTAATCTTCCCTGAGATGCACTTTCTGATCCAGGAACTTCAGGTAACTTCCACTGTACTTACGCACTGTTCCAAACTCGATATCCAAAATCCCCGTGGTGATCTTCTCCAGAAATTCAAAATCATGAGATACCACAACAAATGCCCCCTCAAAACAGTTCAGGAATTCAGACAGCCAATCCACATGCTCTTTATCCAGAAAATTAGTAGGTTCATCAAGCAGCAAAACTTCTGGCTTAGATAATAATAATTTTGCAAGAATTACCTTTGCCCGCTGTCCCCCACTCAATTTTTCTAACGGCTGCTCCATCCCAACCGCATCCAGCCCAAGTCCCGTAGCAACTTTGCCAATCTTACTTCCAATCTCATAGAATTCTTCTGTAATCAATTGCTCCTGATACCTGCCTGCCCGTATCAACAGCTCTTCATTTGCCTCTTCGGCCCCCTCCTGATACAGTTTTTCCATTTTTTCTTCCATGGCATAGAGATCTGCAAATGCCGTCTGCAGATATTTCATAATGGTCATTTCCTGTTTAATTACTGCATACTGGTCAAGATGACCAAGCTGAATACCTGACTGCCACTTTACTTCCCCATGGTCAGGTACCACATCACCAAGCAATATTTTGATCAGGGTACTTTTTCCAGCTCCATTCTGACCGACAACTCCAATGTGTTCCCCTTTAAATAAATGAAACTCCGCATTCTGGTACAATGCTTTTTCTGCAAAACTGTGTGTTAATTCTGTAACGTCTAATAAACTCATATCATTTCCTCTTTTCTATTTCATAATCATAAATACAAAAAAACAGAGAGACTGCACCTGTAAGGTACGGACCCTCTGTTTTGTCAACAAACTATTTTTCTGCAAAACAAAAGGCCATGGACAAAGCAACTTGTCCATGGCCATATCTATCATTCATCTCATATGCCGGCAAATAAGTACACAAACCAAGCATAGCCATCTGCTACACCTTGAATACTTTATCTGCCGATGAAGAACAGGGCCTAAACCCTCTGATTAACCTCTGCACAATGCTTCACCGAATCAATTTCCAGTTGTACAGAGTTAAGTTTCTCGACTAACTTCACGAATTTGTTGCATATCGTAATCATAATGAATTCCTTTCACAGATCATGCCCCTTTGGAAAGACGGCTTCTGTTTGTTCTACAGTATATATACCATATGAATTTGGGAGTGTCAATGAGTATTTAAAATTATTCCGATTTTATGAAAAAAATATCTTGACGAATCCTGTCAGATCAGGTTATAATACCAAAGGTTGTTAAGTAATATATTCATAAGCAATATGATCTTAATGATATGCGGATATGGCGGAATTGGCAGACGCGCCAGATTTAGGTTCTGGTGGGAGACCGTGCAGGTTCAAGTCCTGTTATCCGCAGGCTATGGAATATGTGAGAATACCGTTGATTCCTTGTGTTTAGAGGGGTTGGCGGTGTTTTTGTTTTACTTGAAAGGTTGGGAATTTACAGGGCGTGTTGCATTTTTTCGGGGGTATGCAACATGAAATGCAACATGGAAATGTGATGATATTATATGCTTTGCCCCGGTTATTGCCGGGGTATTTTTATACCTTTTCTATATACTGTTCTGCGATAAATCCAGAGTATTTCTTGTCTATTAGTATCTGGTACCAATTAGCCTCTCGATTAATTACATCCACCAGATTGCCTTTATTTAACTGCGGATACCCCGCAATGTTACCGTAGTTAGTCCCTGGTCCCTTCCGTACATTAACACCATCCCTGGTGCATTTCCCTACCCAGATAGAATTGTCTGTTCCTTTAACAATAGCATCTAATCCGGATTCTTTTATCTGCCTTACCAACATATCTGCATTCTTCTTATTAGAAAATGAGCCACACTGAACTTTGAACTGTCCTGCTTCTTCCTTTATGATGGCATCGTATCCATTACTTTTAAGTGCCATTACCTGCTTTTCTGCATTTGCTTTGTTGCTGTAACTGCCGGCCTGCACTTTATACATACCGGTTTGCTCCGGTTCTGGTTGTGGCGCTGGTGCCGGTTTCGGCTGTTCTTCTTTTATACCTGTAATAGCCTCCAGGATATTTAATATCTTGCTGCCATATCCGCTGCCTGCAGCCCATCCTTTGCCTTTTGGATTCTCCTGGATGCCCAGCCATTCTACGTATTCTGCACAGCCTCTTTCTACGTATTGGAACCTTGGGTCTACACATTCTTTGCTTAGTGGCTCAGCGCAGGCGTATGCTTTAAGGTGCTGGATCTGCGCCCTGATACCGGTCTTTGTGTTGGGGAAGGAATTACCTCTCATTCCATTTGCGGTTACGCCCATACCACAAAAGTTGTTCTGATCCAATGTAACGGCGCTATCTTTAAAAGTAAAGTTTCCGGTCTCTAGGCAGCTTTGCGCAAATGCGATATCTCCCCGGATGCCCTCTGTCTTTCCTTCCTGAATGTACTTCGGGACCATATCCAAAACGGATTGTGCCACGCTGGGATTTTTGGATCGAATATATTTCTGCATCTGCTCTGCTGTAACTTCCGATTTACCGGTAATCTTTGTTCCGGTTGCCGCTGCGCTTCCGTAAAGCTTCTTTTTAAATGCCTGCCATGCAGATTCATCTAGTACATATGGATTGGGGCAGATCTTTCCATTTACATCATAGTGACGGATAACCCGGTCAACTGGAATCCCATATTTTTGCATCAGCATCTTTGTTAACTCTATGGTTGCTTTTACTGTAGCATCTTCGTAATACCAATCCTGGTCATTGGCATTCATAGAGGTGGTGCTACGCTTCCTGACACACATCTCTATATTTAACGTATTGTAATTATTTGCCTTGCCGTAGAATGCTCCGCCGCCGCTTCCCTGTCTGCCACCGCCTACGCTCCATGCTCCGTTGCAGTCTTCCACACTCTGCCAAATTTCACCTGAGAATCCTACATAGTAATGCGCACTGGCTCCAACATCTCCGCTGGCGTAGTAAGTGCAGTTTGCTTCTGCTCCTCCCAAGGCGCCGACATAGTGTATAACAATGTATTGGATTGCCTGTCCATTTCTGCCGTTGTAGTGATTGTAAGGGGTTATTTTCTTATTTATCTGCATAATGTTACCTACCCTTTCCAAAAGAAAGAGAGCGTTTACTCGCCCTCTGATTTATTGATGATCTTTGTAAATGCCTGGTGTAATCCTGTACTTGCTAATCCTGTAAACGCTCCATACACAACGGTTTCTAACCCTATTGGAGTATTTGCCAGTCCTGCCGATACGCACGCCAGAACAGCCCCCAGCACTGCCAGAATCGTTGGTATGTACTGGTTACTTACCTTTTCCAGCCAGGTTATGTGCTTAATGCAGTAACCTACGATTAAACATGCTACTAAAACTACTGGAATATAATAATCCTGTAAAAATCCTAAATCCATAGTATTACCTCTCTTCTTATAAGTATTGGGCTACCATGAAGATCAACCCAGTTGCCAGTGCCCCAGATATAACAGAAACTATGGTCGTGAACGCTGTCTTCTTTGCACTGTTCCAGCGTTCTGCCGGTTCGTTTTCCAGTTTCTGCAGGCGTTCGCCCTGTTTCTTTTGTTCTTCCATCATCGTTTTCATGTTCAATGCCAACTCTTTAACGGACATTGCAAGTTCCTGTATACTCTTTTGCTGTTCTTCCAGATCTGTTGTCCTGTGCTTTAAAGAACCGATCTCTTTTCCATATTCGGCAATCCTTACTGCCACTTCTTCGTCATTCATCTCTCTGCCTGCCTTTCGTTTTTCTACCAATTAAATCCATACAGTGTGGGGGTTGCTCTGATTTCCATATAAAATCACTCCTTTCACTACAAATAAAGCACTTATAAAAATTCATTTCAAATGAACTCTTATAAATGCTCTATTTTCCGAGATAAACACGAATTTAGCTACAACATATAATTACGATAAAATGTATAATTTATGGTATTCATCCGGTAACATAATAACCGATAAAGTGGGAAAAATACTTATTGTAACTATTGCATTGCAGGCAAAATCCCCTCTACCATTAAATGTATGGCATAAACTTATAGCGCTGCCAGCCGGATCCCGCCCAGCTCACACTTTTTATGGCAACTATGACAATGGTACTTATAATACAACAATAAAAGTTGAGGCGAACGGGGATGTCTTAGTACTTTCAGGCAAAGCAATTGCTGCAAATGAATGGCTTGTCGGAAGTATAATTATTGCTTGCTAACTAATTAAAAAGGTGTATTTTTAGCCCATACCTCTTCTATATAAAATTCACCTTCGCAAGCAACCGGTCCTGAATCACCCAAATTGTAGCGATATGGCTTGATAAATTCTAAATACCGACCATTAATTTTAAACAAACAGGAAGCATGCCTGTAAATAGTATCAAAAAAGTTTGCTTCCAGAACGTAATTATGTGCTTTTGGATTGTCAAGTACGGTTACATTCTTACAATATTTATAACCCCAAAAAGTATAATGAATTTGAGCATACTTATAGCTCCCAATTACTAGCCCTGCATTTAAAAGCAAGTTTGTGCCACTTCTCACTGCAGAATTACCTTTAAAAATAAGCGTGGCCGGTATATTAGCTAAATTCGTGTTTATCTCATTTATGGCCCCCACCAGTTCCTTGCTGGTTGTGTTTAAGTTAGCCACTGTACCTACTCCAAGTTTTGATTTAATGCTGGTAAGTAAAGTTGAGAATGTTATTTTCTTTGTCTTGCTTGTATCCTGTATGACCATCAGATCTGCGTCACTCGCCGTGGTGGCCTGTGTCAGATCCGCTATTTTTCTTGTTGCCATGCTATTCCTCCTTACAAATTAAGATATAACCATCAGTATCAACCAGAGAATAGTCATCCATCGTAGTAATTTCAAATATCTCCGGCACAATTCCAACGGCCACTTTATACTGTTGCCCGGTATTAACCGGGTTTGGGCTTATGCTTACATCGTTTATAACAATATTTGCTACTGCCATTACGATACCACCACCCTTACCGGTTCAATCCAGGTTTCATCACCTATCAGATAAATATATTTAAGTGTATACATTCCCGCAGTCAGTGGGCATATATAAGCATCTATGACATGGTCATCTACTACACATCTGCCTTCTGCTTCCAAAGATTCATCCTCTGTTAGAAGTTCATAAGTGGCATTCCGGATCTGAAATTCCCCACCTGCTTCAGATGTTATTTCAACCCGAACATGCCGCTCTTCTCCGATATCAAACTTTACTTTAAGCATCCGCCCACCCCCTTTTCATTAAGAATTCTTCTACCGTAATATGTTTTTGCGTACAATATAGCCTTATATGGTATTGGCTTTAAAATGACTGTCTTCTTAGAAGCATCATACATAAAGAAGATTCTGGTCATAAATGTTTCATTGCCGGCTTCATCAGCGGCATATAGCTCTAAAATATATGTGCAGTCCTCATCTCCAGGGACCTGTACTTGCCACAGATCCCCTTCCATGCGTTCAAATAAGATTTCTATTTGATCAACTTTTCCCATCAAGCGTTTTACTGCCATAGGATCACCGCCTAATCCGTAACTTCTACAGAAATAATATAAGTTGTTCCAGCGTCCACCGGGTTTGGCGTAATCGTTACAGACTTGATAGTCGGAGCTACCTGATCCAATGTAACTGTCCTGGTAACTGTGCTGGATTTCCCAGCAGTATCCGAAGACACAACTGTAATTGTATTGCTTCCCGCAACAAGTGTTAATGCTTTTGAAAATGTACCATCTGCATTAACTGTAACGGCTTCCGCTGCACCGGCATTCAGTTTTACGGTTACTGTACAAGGACTGGAAGTTGCATCGTTTGTTGTTCCTGTTACAGTACATGCTGCCTGGTTTGTAATTAAGTTATCCACCGGCGCTGTTACGGACAGTGTTGGTGGAACAGTATCCACAACAAAAGTTACAGATTTCTGTGCTGCGGCATTTCCATCAAAGTCAGACGCGTCTACCCGAATTGTGTTACTGCCTTCCGGAAGTGCCGTCGAAGGTATGTAACTGCAGGTGTAGTTCTTACCGTTCTGCGTCTTTGTAATACCGGATGTGATAACAGTGGATCCAATGGTAATCTTAATTGTATCTGGATTAACACCGGAATCTGCATCAGTAACTGTAAATGTTACGGTTGGCTTATTATTAGTAATCCTTGCACTTGCTGTAGGTGCTGTAATCGTAATTACCGGTGCCACTTTTTCTTTTACTTTTAACTTTAAGCTGTCACCCAGTGTTGCATCGGTATCCGCCTTAGTTGTTACATTCCCCGCCTCATCCGTAGCTTTTACAGTTACTGGGTAGTAATGCCCAGCATTTACATTGTAAGATGATCCAGAGGGCGCTGTAATAGTTGCCTCGTATTTTTTGGAAGTACTATTATAAGTAAGAGTATGGGTTTGGCCGTTTATAATGGCCTGAACTGTTTTTACTGCCATGTCTTTTCCTCCATTTAAATAACGCCCAAGGCTCCCTGGACGTCTGATTTAAGTGTTTCTATATCTTTTTTTGCCTGCGCCAAATCCGAAAGAATACTGGCTGCACCGCCGCTTTCTAATTGCTTTAACAGCTCCTGCAGGGCGGCAAACTGCTCATTGGTGGCATTGAGCAGACTTTTCATATCTTCTATGGTGGCAAGCTGTTTTACATCCCCAGCAGCAAAAGTTGCAAATACTTTCTTGGTATCCAACATTACTGCAAACTCACCAGGGCGCATTTTAGAGGGATCAAAGTCTTTTTCATTCCCTCTTCTTATTAGAATAATCATTTTAATCACTCCTCAGCTACTACAGCTTGCGCAAATCCTTCCAATGCTGCAATATGTGTTTGTATTTCGGGATCAACAACAATCCGGTTTACCCTTTTTTTCTCCTCTATAATACGTCCCTTTTCATCAATCTTAGAAAGAGTAATACTTGTACGGATTCCTTCTGCTGTTTCTAATATTGTAATACTTGTCACTTTATTCATAATTTAATAACTCCTTTTCATAATTACTCTCCTGGGTTTTCTTCTTTCTTGGCTTTTTCCTCATTTTCATTATATAGATCCAGTATTACTCCTGCATATATGCGTAATTTCTGTGACCGCATATATGATAATTCTTTCTCTAAAATGTACTCCATTAAATCTGGCGACAAGCCACGCTCTTTCATTTTCGCGTGTAAGAAATAATCCAAATCATAACACGTTTGATCCATGATTACTGCTGCTGTTATATCTGCTCCCATTCAATACCTCTCTTTCTGCCTCACTCATTCCCTGTGTTGGCGTTGCTATAAGTTCAATATTTCCGTTATCATCTTCTTTGTATATGTCGCAACCATGTTCGAGATATTGCTCAATTTGTTCTTTCGGGCGTGCTAAATATATCTGTGTATTTTTTTTTACTGCCTTATACATGTAATCCCCCTTTTATAGTGCAGAACACATAAATCCGTTAATAAATTTTAAGGAAGCCTGCTGCCATTCAATTCCCCCATTCCCTATATCCCTAATTGATTCGACATAATTCAAAGTACCAGTTCCGCAAAAAGTGGCAACGGTACTTATATTGGATGAATTTGCTACCGACACCCGTGGTGCAGAGATGCGTATAATTCCAGATGCCTGCATTTGCATCCCATATAATGTGGCTCCGGTTGAAAGATCTTGCGTGGCAGCACTAAAATCCACAAATCCTCTCTGCGAACTACCATATCCGCCTGTTATCTCTCCATTTGCTACTTTCAGATAGCTACTCTCGTTTTTTACATTGACAACACCGGAAAATGTTCCTGTTGCCGCTGAAATATCTCCGGCAAATGTTCCTGTTGCCGCTGATAGTTTACCCTTAAACGTTCCTGTTGCCGCGGTGAGACTTCCCGAAAATGTGCCAGTGGTTACGTTGATACCGTTTGCGTCCCATTTTCCTACCTGTGTTCCTTCTGTATTGTAAATTTTAAGAATTCCATCCACATTATTAGATCCACCTAAGGTAATTGTGTTACCGCTAATCGTACTTCCTTGAATACTTCCTTTTTTAACATCAACACCTGCATTGTTTATTGTCGCTACAACTTCACCTGTACTATTTTTTACCGTAAGTGCCCCATCAGCATTATTAGATCCTCCTAAGGTGATTGTACTCCCCTTAATGCTGCCCTTTAGTACATCAATACCATCTTCAGTAAGAGTCATAATAACTTTCTTATTTTTATCTATTAACTTCAGTGTTCCTGCTTCATTCTTAAAACCTCCAAGGGTAAGAGTCCCGGCATTTATCCAATCTGCGTTAACTTTCAAGACTGTCAAAACCGTAGCCAAGATGTTTCCTTCTTTATCTACACCAGCATTCCAATTGATTCCACCATCTGTAGAAACAGCAAACGCACCTTCTGTCATTTTCCAAATTGTCTTAGAATTTTCCAAATGAGGTTTGTCATGCATGTAATATACCAAGGCCCCATTCTTTTCCTCTGTTGATCTATAAAGCCCCATTCCGTTTGCCATTAATGTACCAAATTGCTGCGCTACTAGGTCATATTGACTAATCTCGTTTTTGATATCCTTTTTTGCCTGCGCAAGAAGTTTTGTTTCTGCACCGTACCTGGTGTAATTGTTCTCCGTTTTTGTTTCTGCGTCGCAAATCACAGATTGATAACCGCCCATTGAAAATGTTGTATTTGTTATAACTGTTTTATAGGTACTGTTCTTACGGTCCGTTACATAGGCAACATCCCCTTCTTCGATACTTGGATCTGACAAACAGGTTATGGACAATGGTCTAAAATGCCTCCCTGCAATTCTAGGTCCTACGTACCCCGCTACTTCTTCTGCGTGTCCCTTCTGTATCAATGGATTCCCTTCCAGAGACAATGCATAATCCTCTGTGCCATACAGGTAGGATTCTGTTTTTTCTTTATTATCGTCTGAACTGTTATCTGCTGTAGCTTTTACGCCAGTAATTACGATGTCTGCTACATCAATATCTTGACTCCCCAGCAAATAAAGATGGTGAAAATCTCTCTGATCAGCAAAAGTACCGCCATCCGTTATATCGCCAGTATAGCTTTTAAAATCACCGCCATCTGCATTTGATCCGGCATAATCCGAGAGGTTCCCTCCATCTAAAATGTTGTTATTTCTATCGAATATACTAAAATCATACCATCCAAATTCTAATGCATTTGTGTTGCTAATCCTTGCATAACAACACATGATTTGAGCACAGTAAGATATAATATCCCTGAATGTTAATGCTTCATCTTCCGGCCGCTTTTCTACTGTAAATCTACCATTTTGTATGGTTTGGGCATTATATGTCATCTGGCAGCTTAAACAGGCATCCGCAATAATTTCATTAATGGTTGCTGGGTAGGAAAGCTTACTTTTAGAATAAGGTTGATCGAAGAACAGCATATAGTCATATGCCTCTATTGATATTGTAAGATCTTTTGATCTTGCTTTACATACACGGTAAGTCCCTTTACTTAACACTTCCCAGATACCGTCTTCTAACTTTAATCCGATATAGGACCGGATATCTGCACCTTCAAAATCATACTCCGAAAATTTATTGTCCATATTGTTAAGAACTGCAGTGTACTTCTTTATTACTGCCGCACCTATATCGAACTTCCCGCTACTTGATGTAGCACCATTGATGCTGTAAGACATAAAATCACCCGTTGATAGGGTTATCGTTTTGCCCTGTTTGGTACCTTCTTTGAAAGTTATCGTGTCCTGGATACGGAACTCCCGGTCTTTTTGTATTGCTTTTTTATATTCTGTACTCGTGTTTATCATTTATTGATCACCTCTTTATCGTTGCACTAAATCCACATTGGCGCTTTTATACCAATAGTACCCATCTCCTATATCTCCCATCACTTCCTTAGAAAGTGTTCCACGGTAACTGTCCATCGTGATTAAGTTACCATCATCCCGGAACGTAATCGGGAAAAAACCTACCGTCATGATGCTTTTTATAAGGACAATGTCCTGCTCTGTTAAAAAGGACCACTGCAGGGAAATTGTCTTTTTCTCCGCAATGGCTTCTCCGATCATATAGGCATTTAATGTCCTGCCAGTGTCCGAACTCCATATAATTTCATCATTTATCTTCATGGAAACGGGGGCTGGCAGTTTAATGTCCCCGGATTGCAATATAAACATGTGCCATCCCCTCCTTACTTAATTGTTACTGCGTTAAATCTTCGATCCATACCGGTTTGCGCCATCTGTACGGCAATCGCTATCGTTTCCCCATCCAGGTTAAAACCAAGGGCAGATAATGCTGCTATTATCCGGATTACTGCCCGGTCAACAATAGATTCCAGTTCTGCCTTGGTAATGCTTCCGGATGCAGCCAGCAATGCCGCCTGCTTTGCCATTTCCAGCATTTTACCTTCCGGTGCTACAACTTCGCCCTGGTGCCGGTTATCTCCGATCATGGCCAGCTGTGGTGTGTTTGGTTTTACGAAACCACCTTGTGCTAACTTAGGAATCTGCGGTGTATCTATGCTTGGAAGCCAGGTAAATGGCTCCAGAGGCCCTATACTTAAATTTCTCAGTTGATCCAACGCCCAGTTAATTCCATTAAAAGGTACCGATATTACAGCGTTAATCCCGTCGATTAGTGCATTTATAACAGCCTTGAGTCCTTCTAAGATACCGTCTTTAATGCCATCAAAAACTTGCCCACCAGATGAAAATACATTTTTAACCGCTTCCCAGGCTGCAGAGAACTTATCTTTAAACCAATTGGTTATATTCCCGAATGCACCGGTTATGCCACTCCACACGCCCGCGAAGAAGCTCCCGGATTTTGAAAAAGCGTTTTTCACTTTTCCCCATGCCGCAGAAAACGTAGATTGGAAGAACGATTTTGTATTCGAAAATGCTCCCGAGATGTCTTTCCATCTGTTACCAAACCAGGATCCTATGGTGCTGAATGCTCCGGTAACTGCATTTTTTGCAGCCGTGAATTTTTCTTTAAACCAACTGCCTACACTTGCAAAAGTGTCAGTGATCCCCCTCCACAATCCGGTAAAGAATCCTTTTATTGCATCTATTGTTTTTGAGAACCATTCCTTTATGGCTCCCCAGATTTCTATTGCCTTTGCCTTAATGGTATCCCAGTTTTTCCAAACTAAAACGCCAATTGCAATAATCGCTGCTATAGCAACGCATACCAGGCCAGCCGGGCTGATCAAAAACTGAAATGCACCTACTAATTTTGTTCCCAATCCTGTAGCAAGATTTTTAACTGTGTCGAATAATCCCACACCAGCCGACTTCATTTTTCCCAGCATTGGGATAACGGATGTCGCTGCACTTCCCATCCCCCCGAGAAGAGGTGTAAGAATCCTTATCTGGC
>NZ_JNGB01000021.1:0-69584 GCF_001029355.1 Robinsoniella sp. RHS | reverse complement strand
CCGCTTATATTTCCTCAGTTCTGTCAGCGTTGCCTGGTCGGCACTGTCTACGAATACATCCCTTGAAAATCCCCATTCATTCCGGCATTGCTCCAAAAAATCAATCAGCTTTAAAACGGTGTCCGATGGGGCAAGCGGTGTATTCAGGTCCGCATTGCTGTAAACTTTTTCTGCCAGGGTAACAAGTTTCCGGTCTTCTGTAATCCCCTGGAAGACCATTGCAATGGTATCCGGTGATTTACTGGAATAAGAGGTATCCAATGCCGCTGAGAACTTCTTGAACTTGATCTTTCCGGACTGGATCTGCTGTTGGATCCATGCTGCTGGAACAGCATGCTGCTTTCTGTCAAAGTTGGGAAAGATTAAACCGGTTGCTTTTCCCCTTAACCCCTGTATTTTATTCTTCCAGATCTTGGTGCCCTTAGGTGTATTCATAAGAATCTGTTCCAGCTTTTCCTTGGACAGTCCTAAATTATCCCGAAAAGAAAAGAACCAATGGACCCATCCGGGTTTTGGTTCTTCCTTTAACTCTTCCATTATTTCATTGGGGGTGTCTTCCTGCCATTCCTTAAGCGGACGGGAGCTGTTGATATATTCCTTATATACAGCCAGGCTGGGATCATCCGGATTCAGCGTAGCCATTAAATAATCACATCTCATCGCTGATTCCCGGACAAACTCGATGTCTGCGGTATTGATTTCATCTATGTAAAGACAGCCATACTGCCCTCCCAGGGCTTTCTGCCATTTCTTTTTGTCTCCATACCCCATTACATAGACCACCTTATCCCCCCGAGACGTATGGTATCGTATATGGGGGATCTTATCGTCCTTGGTTCCATTGCCGTTGTATTCTGCCAGTATGCCAAAATCATCGATGATTCCAAGATCCTTGTTGATGATATTCTTCTCAGCGGTTCCGGTGTCCTTTGCCGCTATTATATGTAGTTTTTTAGGGGACTCTGCAACCTTAAGCATAAACTTAAACAGTCCAACCGTGGTCTTCCCTGCGGATGTGGTGCCTTCCAGGAATTCTGCCGATGCATCGCATTTTACGAATGCTTTATATTTCTCTGACAAAATCAACCGTTCACTGCTCATTCCCCATCACCGCCATGTATCTGTTTGATTAGATCATCCAGCTTTGTCTGTTCGATTTTCAATCCGCTTGATACTTCAACCCTGTTTACATATTCTCCATCCATTTTATTCAGGGTATCAATTGCCCTGATCCTTGCGTCCGGTTTCTCTTCTTTATTGGATGCAAGCTCACTCAAAACAACCATGCGGTCTTTTCTGCTCATAATGGCTTTATCTCTGGATTCTTCCAGCAATTCCTTGTACCTACCTAATATTTCCCTGGTATTATACAATTCGGAAGCCCTGTTATCTACTGTGCTGTCTTTCCAGTTCTTCGCATTTTTGAATGCTTCCCGGTAAGCCTTTCTCTGGCTCATTCCCTGTATTAAGTACTGCACATATTTTTCATGCCTTGCATTTGGCAATATAGCCATTCCGGCTCACCTTCTTTCTTTATACATAGGAAAAGCACCCAGAATATTCATCCGAGTGCTTAAATTATTTACATTATTTTCTATTTCCTTCTTGACGTAGCACTATTTTATGTGCTATAATATATACATATTAAAGGAAAGGAGGAATCATATGGATGACATTATAAAAGTGCTTACCATCATCTGGTTAGCCATTCAGATAGCCGCGAAACTGACTGATTGGATTACAGGTGATAAATAAGCACTCAAAGGGGAGCAACGCTCCCCACCTTCTATAGGTAATGTTATTATACCATATGAAACCAAAAGATGAAAGATACTATTACAACTTTACTCATTGTATTCATATCACTAAAACTGATGGATTTTAATAATCTTGGGATACTGGATTATATTATTCTCATCCTGACCATTTTCTTACTGATTATTTCTATCCTGAAATACTTTAAAAAAGGAGGACACTCAAAATGAAGCTTAAAGAGATACGCTTGTCTAAAGGATTATCCGTTCCTAAATTAGTCACTCTATCAGGTGTTCCCCGCAGAACTATTCAAGAAATAGAAAACCGCAATGACTGCAGGGTATCAACTGCTATTCAACTTGCCGATGCCCTCGGTATTACACTGGACGAGTTGTGCAGAGATTAGGCAGTCAATCGGCTGCATTTTCTATTATACGCAAAAAAGCACCTACGCTAAGTAAGTGCCTTTCCACAGTCACCCTGTGCGGCAACCATCTCGGTTTTAACAGACACCCGAAAACTGGATCGACCACCACCGGTCACTCCCGGTTTGGATTTCTTTCTTTTTAAACCGTTCGTGCAGAACAAAGGAATTCTAAGTCTTACGACCTACTCCCATTCAGGAACCCAGATCTGCACTACCGGAGATTCAACTGCCGGGCTGTAACACCCGGCAGTCGTATGTGTTGGGAGAACTTTTTTCATAAATAGATGAGCTGTATCCATTTGTTTACACTATCATAATATCATATAAATATGTCCTATGATTACGGCTTTTACTCTTTTTTATTTGAAAGCAGCCAGAAAAACTTTCTCCGTCTATCATAATACAAATCTTTCCCACAAGGTATATCCATAAACTCTCTAAGATAATTATAGGATATTCCTTCATTTGTAACTGCCTTTAGAATGTATGGAAATATTTCGGAATCAGCCTCCGTTGCCGTCTGTCGTATGAGATTACATTTTCTTTGCAGTTCTGCTCTTCGCACAGCTAATGCTTGAGTTGGATCTGAAATTCCATATCCTCTGGGCATGTCTGTTATTTCTAAGCTGCCTACTGTATCTGTCTTATACTTTAACTCATCCATCCATTCATTGTATTGTAAGCAGAAGTTATACAGTTCACAAAATCTTCTCTTACTAATCTGATACTTTTTTTCGTTTATTGGTCTTACATTAGGCATTGACCTCATCCTCCTATCTAAACGCTTTCCCTGTAGCCTTATCCTTAAGCCAAATCCTCCCCTGTATATCGAATCCTGCTAAGCTTGTTACCTGCCTAAGCGCTTCTATTACCGCAAGGACATACTTAGGTGTCTTCCCAGTATTATGTATTGCCCTGCCGGCTGTGCTGTCTATGTAGCCTTCTTTATTCTCTTATACCAATGCTCACCTCTTTAGTCTGTTATATTTCAGTTTAATCACTTAAATTTTTAAGCAAATTGAATAATTTAGGTGCTTCGTGTTCAATACACACAAAATCTTTTATTACATCTTCGATATCTTCTGCCTTGTCGGTATCGGTTGAATATCCCATATCAACAAGCCAATTATAAAAATTACGAGCCACCATTTCTGCATTAGTGTTATTCATATTTCCCTCCATAAAATTTCAATTTTTCGCTTAACCATACAGATTTTCAAGTTCTATTACATACACTGGAAAACTTCCTTTTTGTTCTTTTCCGCAATATGTATAGCATCCGCCCTCCCCATCATAGCCACACCAGTCAGGCACACGGGCGTAATATCGGCACCACTGTTCTTCTATCTGTTCGATGTTGATGTCGGTGCGTTCGGTTTCTGAACGTGCCAACTCTACTGTCTGTTCTTTTGTATACTTATTTGCATGTGCCACAAATTCGTTGTGTATGCCACCAGTAAAAATCATATAATCAAATTTACTCAATTTTACGCTCTCCTTTCGTATGTTATATTTTAATTATCAGGTGTGGCAGAATTTCAAAGAAATCTGACCTGCCAGCATTGGCTACTATCTCCGTACTTTTTATATAAGGCAGATGTGGGAAAACAATAAACTGTACATCCACCAAAATATACTCCCCTTGTTTGTCCTTTCCGTCTGGCTCATAATATGCCTCGTCAAAGCCGTACATCTTTGCCTTTACCAGCTTATTAATATTAATCATAATCTCCTGCATATTGACCTCCTAAATTTTAATTTACCGTGATGGTAATTTTATATCTCTGCTGGAAATTCTACTACCACGTTAATATCCCATTCTCCAATACCATCACGTTTCATTTCCTCCCGGATCTGGGATATCGTTACATCACTGGTGTCAAATATATTTCCTACCCTTTCATAGTCCATTTCTCTTGTTTTTGGACTTTCCAGGTCGAATATAATCGGCCTGTCCGGGACATCGTAATATTCCTCTACATCAAATGGTTCCACCCGAAAGCCGGTATAGTGTATGCTCCAAACAACTTTGCATAGGTTAAATGCCTCACCCAGTTTAGGACAAGAAAGTATATCATTTTCCCATATTTTATTTCCCCTGACATCCTTTAAACCGGTATCCAGGCATACCGTAATCGGATCGATCTCCACCCATTCTACTAATCCAAACCCATCATGACGCAAAATGAAGTGCATATCGCAACCCGGTAAAGTTTTATTTTCCTTATCCAGGTAATATCCTTCCACCCAATCCCTATTGTCAGCTCGTTTTCCTTTACAAAAAATGTGCATTCTTCCCATCGCTTTATCTCCCTGTATGCAGCCTGTTTTTAGCTCTATGCGTTCCATTCTCTCCATACCGTTCGTGCAAGATATCCCATTCATCCCAGACACTCTGCGGAATGTTGCATAACTTATTCTGTTGCTTGGTTCTTTCCTGAATCACATAAGTTACGCTGCCCTTAGACACGCCCACAAGCTTTGCAATCTCCCTGTGTTTATATCCCTGTTGATGCAGCCTCTTCACTTCATTTTTCATTTCTTCACTTAGTGATTTCACATCTGCCTCCCTCTCGAACCATTATGTAGCCCGTTAACCGGATTGCTCTGGATTTCTTGGGTTCTCCATCTATCAGCCCCTGGTCTTTTAACCGCTCTAAATATTCCGGTATGTTGCTTTGTGATCGCAGCCCAATCCCGGATGCAATCTCCCGGACAGAAGGCGGATACATATGCCGGCTTATATATTCCACCAGAAACTGATAAATCTTTTCCTCCGGCTTTTCCATGCATTGATACCTGCGTTTCCGGTATTCCCTCTGTTTCTCCCGGAACACCTCCGGGTTCTTGTCCCACCGCCGGCGTTTCAGCATAGCCTGAATATCTTTGTCATCCATATCGCAGTCTATACGGTCGCACTGTACACAGTCCGGATACCTGCAATTGTTTGCTACCGCCATGATCATTCCCCCTCCAGCAACTCCACTGTATTCTGCACCAGTTCATGCAGGCTGCGCTTCTCTGCCTGCAGTGCCGACGCAAGCTGTATATATTCCTTTCGTCTTGCGGATACCTGTTCATAAATCATGCGGAAATTAGCACGGTCTATATTCAGGTCCTCCGACAGGCAGAGGTTCTTAAACCCCAGCCTCCCTACACACTGCCTGGTGCCATCGTCCAGGCTGTCCATTGCCTCCGCTTCCCGGTACATGCCCCAGCGCCGGATTGCATAAAGCACATCCTTCCAGGCCGCACCCCAGTCCTTTTCCTCACCCCTTACGATGCCGGCGCATTTCTCCCGGATCTCCGCAATGGAGGGAGCAAATTTATTTAAACTGATATGCTCTTTTAATGCTGCCAGGCAGATACGGTAATCCAGATCAGACAGCATGGTGTACCACACCTCTTTCGCCCGGTTATCCGGCATCAGGTTCGCATTGGGGTATGCCGCTTTCATTGCCGACGCAATGGAGCCAAATTCATTCACATTCATGTTCATTCACCCACCTTGCCATGTCATCATAAAAATCCGTTTCCTGCCTCTTAGGCTTTTCTTTCAATGCAAAGACTCCTTTCCAGCCGTTCTCAATAGATTGGTGGAGTATGGCAATTTTTTCATCATTATCCATTGCCAGCCTGTCAAGCTTTTTCATTATCAGCTCCATCCCTTTTTCAGTTATTGCTGCTTTTGATGCTTTCCGGTAAGCAATAAAATCCAGAATGGCATCATTGAGCAGGTCATCTGCAGCATATTTTTCTGGCAGTACTTTAGTACTGCTCTTTTCTGTTTTCGTTTTTGTTTCTTGTTTCTGTTTATTTATGTCTGCACTTTGTACTTCTTTTGTACTTCCTTTGTACTTCTTTTGTACTTCCTTTGTACCGCATTTTGTTGGGTTCAAAAGCGTATACTTTGTACATTCCCCCCGCTTCTTTGAGGAAATGAAATCAATCAGCCCCAGCTGTTTTAATTCATTTCTCGCATTCGTAAGCGCTTTTTCACTTACACACATCATTCCGCTTAAGCTTACATTCGTCCGCGCGAACCAGTCCGACCAACTACATCTGTTGTTTATCTGCAATAGCGTATAATAAAGCAACTGTGCGTTATTTGACACTCTGGTTTCTTGCAGCAAATGGTAAAACCGGTTAAGCAGTTCTATATAATTCAAGCCACCACCTACTTATCCATTTTCTTTACTGCCTGCCCGGCTTCATATTCCCGGTACAGTGCTGTCCAGTCCTCGATCTTCATTGTGGCCAGCCATCCGCAGCGGTCCTTCTTCTGCATGACAACCGGCATTTCCCCTTCCCTTGCATCCCTTGCCGCCTGTTCCATTGCCCCATACAGCCCGCCCCGCAGCTGTTCTTTGTAAACCTTGCACTCGATATGCATACCGGGCAGCCCTACGACATCCGCATCTCCATTGGCTCCGCTGTACTGCTGTCCCCTGCGGCAGTCATACCCCTGGTCCCGGAGCACCCGGGCAAGCGCTCTTTCCCCCCTGGCCCCTTTTTCCCTGCTATTCATCTCCTGCCGCCCTCCTTGCTGCCTTTAAGGACCATCCGATACTTTTTAACCGGTGCTCTTCCTGCTTTACATACCGTCTCAGTGCGCACATATCAATAATGCTGCCGGTATCCGGTATGTAATAGCCCTTGGAATCCTGCTGGTTAATGATTGGCGTTTCCCTGCGTGCATCTGCAATTAAATCTCTTACTTTTCTATCCGATAACCCGGTCAGGATACAGAGCTGCTTTCTGGTTACTGCATTCTGGTATCCAACCGGTATATAATCCACAATATTCATGTTCCTCCTTTCCGGGGCGGTCTGCCGCCCCAGCCTGGCTTATAATAGATTTGTGATATATTATCCGCCCTCCGCAAATATGAATCAGCATTTACGGGTTTCTATATAAAGCATCACTGCCTTATAACTATTCCATATACCTGGTACATTTTTGCAAATACCTCCAAGCCCCTTTGATGGGCTATGGTATGGTGTTCCCGGCATAAGCAGATCTTCCGGTATCCGCTGTCATCCACTTTCCTCCGGTTATTCCCCATGCCAATCGCGTCAACATGGTGTATCTCTCCATTCCTGCCGCATACCGCACACTTTCTATGCTTCAGGCAGAAATATAAGTACCTGCCTATATCGTCCGTCCTGTTCACCCCCAGTTCATCCAGGGGGATTCCATTTGCCAGGGAAAACTCCATCAGGGTGTTTATATATTCCCTGGCTGTATCCACCGAGCAGTCTGACAGGCTGAAATACCCGCATCCGGTGCTTTTCATATGCTCATACTTCATTAATTCTTTCATATATTCCGGCACATCCCCGCTCCAGGCAGCAATATCTGCAATAGTTGCATAAGCTTTTTTCCTTTGTTCTATGGAAATATGCCTGCCATCATCGAAACGCATCTCTGCTTGGCGGATATGCTTATCCAGAACCATTTCTTTTATGTATTTCCCAGGGATCGATATATACAACTGAGTTCCCTGTTCATCCTCCCTGACTTTTTCTACCTTTACGACTGTATGCACTAATCATCACCATACTTCTTTTTAAAGGAAACTAAGAACCTGCCGATCTGGGAGGCGGTAACGGTATCCTCATTAATCCCGTTTGATGCATACAGCATGTCAATATCGATCTTATGCTTTTTGCAGATCTCCCGGATCATTTTTTTCTGCGGCTCCGAAGCCGGTTCCTCCTGCTGGAAAGGGTTTTCTTCCTCTTTCAGCCACAGGTCAAATCCCAGGCCCGTGTGTATGGCCACACATTTCACGAATGACCGGCACATGCTGTTCCAGACACGCTGCTGGCTCATGGAGTTATCCTTTACCGGATTCGTGCCGTTCATCACCGGGGACTGCATGGTGTACTCTTTTTCATCTATGACTACTTTAATCCGGGTTTCATAGCACCGGTTCCTGGAATCGTTTTTATCTACAAATTCATGATCACAGTAGTAAAGGCTGCTTCCGGTCTTTGGGTTTGGTATGGGTTCCCAGTAAACAGTTTCTGCCCCGTGGTCATGCAGCAGCTTAATGCACTGTGCCCAGTTTAAATATAAAAACTTGTCCCGCTCTTCACAGTACGGGATTACATCTAATTTTCGTAGCTCATCATATGGTTTCAACATGCGAATCCTCCTTTATCCAGTTCCCGGAAAAGAACCAGTCTATAAATTCTTTTTTATCCTTACCATCCAGGAAATCCAAATTTTCTTTTGCATAGATAAATGCATCTTCCTCTGATACCACCTCGTTTGTGGCCAGTTCTTTATAATGCATTTGACAAAACCTCCCGTTTTGCTCTATAATACATATAGAGTTATTTTTTATAAGTCTGATAGAATAGTCCCTAAACTTTGGTCAGTGTGGGGGCTATTTCCATTAACAATTCTTTCAAAAAATGATGTCAGTTTCCATATATCTTTTTTTGAAAAGGTTCCCGTAGGATCAATGTCTGCTATTCCTTGTAACAGTCCCGCAGAATATCTCATCATATCGTAACGGTCCAAATGATTCTCTAGCTGAACCCGGTGCAATGTGTTAATTATATGATCAATATTATTCCATTTTTCAAAAAGATTTCTTTGTGTGTCCGACTCCTGTACCGATTCAATCCATATCATCTCGTTTCCTCCTTTCTAAGTGCTCCATCTCCTGTATAAAGTAATAGATTAACAGACATATGAAACTGCCTGCAGAAATTACCTCTATTACCGTCCAAGGTGTTTGAAATATGATCTGCACTGTTTCCATGATGCAGGCTGTTGCCAGCAAACTAATTACTTTGTTTTTCATCACATAACCTTCTTTCTACAGTTTTTTTTCCAACAATGCATTAACCTTTCCTAAAAAATCTCTAACTTTTCTGCATCCGGAACCTGCAAAACCCGAAAAGCCCTTCGTACCTCAGGATATGTAAATGTCTCAGGCTTCTTTCTTTTGTTTTGTAGTGTACGCTTTGTGATTCTCAAATACATTGCTAAGTCATCTTCTGTCATCTTTCTGATGTTAATATACTTAGCAATTATTCCTTCAAGTGTTCTATTTTTTACATCATCTTCATTTGGTTTTAATCTTGGCATATACTTCACCTTCGTTTCTCTTTTTTACTGTCTGCGGAAGCAGAAAGAATTTCATCAGCAATTCATTACCTGGCATTCGCATAATTTCGTTAACGTGGAGTGGTCAAATTACTTCTTTAGTTCAGAACCAACTTGGCCTACATTGACATCCAATATGGCTGTCAGCTCTGCTGCGCTTGCGGCGGAGTGTGTCAGCTCATATCTTTTTACTGCATTTAGCTTCACCCCGTCTATGTGAATTGTTTCGGTTTCATCAATCGTGAGGGCGTTTAAATTATTCACCCTACATCACCTCCTAACTTTCTTCCTATTATTTTACATAACGCTCCGTCCATTTTATAATTTTAGTACAGGCTGTTCCAGCAGCCGAGTACATATGAAAGGAGTTCGTGAGCTATGAAAATAAGTACTAAAATTAATATCGACACCAATAAGTTACATAAAAAAATTGATGAAGCTGCCAAACAACAAATATCTGAGAAAAGCTTCGATATCAAATGCCCTCATTGTGGTCAATCAATATCTGCGAAGGCTGGCAAAAGTATTTGCTCTGCCTGTGGAAAAGAAATCGATTTGAACTTAAACTTTAAATTCTAAATTAATTTCTGATGAAGCCAGTTCATGTGACAATGTTCTGGCTTCATTCAAGGAAGTGTTTAAACGTTCTGTTTTCTCTAAAATTTCATTAATGTTAGAATGAATTTCTACGTCTAAATCAATAACCTGATTTTTCCTGCAATCTTGATGTTTTTTTATTCTTCATACATCTAAGTCAATTGTTACTACCGGTAATTCCATGCCACTTCTAGTCATTTGATAGTTGAAGACTTTTGAAACTCCCCATGCGTCTTGGCTATTAAGTTTAACGATGATGGGTTCAGTTACTTTTTCTCCATTAATTATTAAGATCTCATGGTTATAATCAAAAACTAAATCTTTAAATTCTTCAATTTTGTTCATGTGTTCTCCTTTCTTTTGACAGGTTTGTTTGAAGATGCAAATAGCAAACCTCAAATGACTACATAGCATTCAGAAACGTTTTGTTGATTTATATTCACTTTCTAGTGCAAAAAAAATATTATCTCTCTCATCAAGTGAAAGATGTAAAACTTTTGTTAGGTTAACAATCTCCGATGATCTAAAATTTCCTGATTTCATTCTATTATATAGCGTTTCTCTTAATATTCCCGTCTTTCTTGCAATTGCTGTTACAGTCATTCCTGATTCAAAAATTTTCTTTTTTAATAGATCAACATTTGTCATTTTTAATCTTTACTCCTTCCTTTTTGTTGATTTTAATTCACGCCTATATGTTATCATTCAAGTGAATTCTTGTCAACACATTTATATAAAATTGTTGAATTTTTTTCACATCTATGTTATGATCTATTTATGAAAGGCGGTGACTTTATGTTAAAGTTATACTCTAATATAAAATTATTAAGAGAGGAGTTAGGACTCTCTCAAGATGATTTAGCCAAAAAGACTGGTTATACTAGCCGCTCTTCAATTGCCAAGATTGAAAAAGGGCTCGTTGACCTATCTCAAACAAAAATAGATCTTTTTGCAAATGCTTTAAATACTACTCCAGCAAAACTTATGGGTTGGGATGAACCTACATATTATCACAAACTTGGAAAAACCGAAGCTTTAGATAACTTTAAAGCTGATGGTATTGCTGGAATAGAAGTATTAAACGACTCTGATGAGATAAAAATTTTAGATATATTTCGAAAATTTAATTCAACAGGCAAGTTAGAAGCTACAAAACGCCTAGAGGAATTAAGCTATATTCCAAAATATTGCAAAAAAGATTCCATAGAAACTAACTAAAATTTTCAACATATCCGCTGATAACAAAACAAAATATTACTTATATAGAAGTTTTAGAATGGAAAAAGCAAAGGTACTTGCATTCTTATGCGGTAATATATTACCTATAAGGAGGTATTTAAAATGGGTTTAGAAAAAATTGCAGAATATAAAAAACAGATGGGAATAACAACAGCTGAATTATCCGAAAAGTCAGGAGTTCCATTAGGTACATTAAATAAAATATTAAGTGGCGCGACAAAAGATCCTAAGCTAGAGACTTTGAAAGCTGTATCAAGGGTTTTAGGCTTAACATTAGATGACTTTGATGATTTGGAAGATAATGAGAATGATAATACAGCAACAGCATGCATAGAACCCACCTATGATGACATGCAACAATTAATTGCAAGAAATGGAAATAAGCTTACCACTGATGAAAAAATGCTTCTAATAAAGCTATTATCGGAATTGTGATTAAAATAATACAAAGGGGAACCACCATGACTTACAAAGAATTTCTTGAATATATAGAAAATAACCTGGATGGTTACAAGGTATTTATGGAAAAAGCCATAGCCTTTCAAGGAGTTAAAAACCAAAAACGCCAGCCAAATAAGCGATGGAATGATAAAAAACTTAAAAATGCTGCCTATGATATGTGGAAACAATCCATGCAGCCACTTTATAATAATCTGAAAAAGGAAGTAAATTCTAGCCTTCCACACAATTGGGTTCATATATTGAGGCACACGAAATTTTTGAGAGTGTAAATGAAGGAATATCCGATTTGAATTTTAGTGAAGAATAAGAAATCAACAAGAAGGGAAAATGAGTTATGAATGATTTAACTATAAAACTTCTGGATAAGTCTAAAGAAGCTTTTGCAATGGCTATTGAATTATATAATAAGCCTACTATTCATTACCGCGTAGAAGGTTTTGCTCTGTTCATTTGCAACGCATGGGAACTGATGCTAAAGGCTCATCTAATTCATATTTATGGAGAGGAGAGTATTTATTACAAAGATAATCGTGATAGAACCTTGACTTTAGAAAATTGTATTAAAATAATTTTTACCAATGATAAAGACCCATTAAGAATAAATTTAGAAAAAATCATAGAACTACGTAATACCAGCACACATTTTGTAGTAGAAGAATATGAAATGGTATATGTGCCGCTATTTCAATCTTGTGTGCTAAACTTCAATGAAAAAATGATGGCATTTCATCAAATTGATATGACAACTATCATTCCGCAGAACTTTTTATCGCTCTCTGTAAGCATGAAAGCCTTGAATGAATCAGAAATTGTAGCAAAATACCCTGAAGAAATTGCGACGAAAATGTTAACCATAAAGAACACGATCGACGAATTGTCATTCCAAACAAACGATAAATTTGCCATTAGAATAGATCATTTTCACTTTCTCACTAAAGACAAAAATAAAGCCACATCTTATGTAAAGATAGATAAAAATGCTGATTCATCTATAAAAATAATACGTGATGTTAAAGATCTGAATAATACTCATAAGTATACTGCAAAAGCATGTATAGCGAAAATAAAAGAAAATCTGTCAAAGGAAAATATTAAATTATCATACAATGGCGATGAAGCTAAATTTACAAGCTTTCACTTCACTAATTTTTGTAAACACTTTGGGTTAAAAGAAAATGACAAATATTGCTATGTACATAAACAATTCTCTATGCCACAATACTCATATTCACAGCAAGCTATAGATTTTATATTAGAAGAGTTAAAAAAAGATCCTGATAATATATTGGACAACATAAAAAAATAAGCCAACCCCAGGGGCAAAGGAATTCTTGGTATTACTACCTACTCCCATTCGGGAACCCAGCCTTATCCATCACGAGTTAACTTATTTGTATTATACAGTATATTCGATATATTGTCAATTATGTATTGAATTTTAAAAAACCGCCCGGTGCAGAAACACCAAACGGCTTTAAATAAATACTATACAGACAAAGGAGCCTATATAATACTGCCTTAGACAAGCACATTATATCATTTTCCTCGACACCTGTATAGGTGTTATTTTTTTACGAAAAAGGAGGTTAAAATTATGGCAACAGCCAAAAAACTACCATCCGGAAGCTGGCGATGCCTTGTATACAGTCACACGGAAACCGTAAAAGGAAAAGACGGTTTAGAAAAGCAAAAACGAATCTATGAATCCTTTACCAGTGATGACCCATCTGCCGCCGGGAAAAGAGAAGCAGAATATGCCGCCGCAGAATACGCATTAAACAAGAAAGAAAAAAGCAAAGTATCTCACAAAACATATGGCGAATGCCTGGATGATTATATTGAAAACCGCACTGCTGTTCTTTCTCCGTCAACCATTCGTGAGTATAAACGGTCCAGGCGCTGTGATCTCCAGGATCTGGCAGATCTGCGTATCTGTGATCTAACTCAGGCTATTATCCAGAAATCAATTAACAGGGAGTCGCAAACACACTCCCCCAAAAGCGTGCGCAACATGCACGGCCTGTTATCTGCCGTATTAAAAGAATATCGACCGAATTTTGCCTTAAATACCACCCTGCCACAAAAAGTACGTCCAAAGATTCACGTTCCTACAGACGCCGAAATACAAGCTTTAATGACATACATAGAAGATACGGAAATGGAAATCCCCATATTGTTAGCCGCTTTTGGGCCAATGCGCAGAGGTGAAATCTGTGCACTTGACAGTATGCACATAAATAAAAATATTGTACATGTGGCATATGCCATCGTATTAAATGACAAAAATGAATGGGTAAAAAAATCCACAAAGACATACGATGGGGATCGCCTGATTGAGTTTCCGGACTTTGTTATAAAAAAGCTGGAACATAAATCCGGACAAATTGTTAATTTACTACCCTCGCAAATATCAGACCGGTTTTCGGATGTCTTAAAAAGAGCCGGCATCCCTCATTTTCGATTTCACGACCTGAGACACTACAATGCATCTGTATCTCATGCTCTAGGCATCCCCGACCAATACATTATGAAACGGGGCGGCTGGGCATCCGATGCAGTACTAAAAAATGTTTACCGGCATACCATGAGTGACCGAACTGAGCAAATGAACCAGATCGCAAATGATCATTTTATTAATTTATGCAACACGAAATGCAACACAACTTCTTAAAACCCAGTGAAATCAAGGGTTTTACAGTATATTTAACAGGTTCAAGTCCTGTTATCCGCAGGCTACACATCTTTTTCAAATCTTGAGAAAGATAAACCATAACTTGGTTTTGATTTTTTAAAAAACCCCGGAGTAATTTTCCGGGGTTATTTTAAATTCATATACCCCGTTACACTTTAGATCCCTTCTGTCCATCCGGTGAATCCATTATCCTGTTATCTGCCAAATAAAAAATTTGACAAATCTACCAAATCATAATATACTAAAAGTGTATTATCAACTATGATAATATATTTGACTCATAGCCCAGATCCCACGTCTGGGCTATACCCGACTATATTCAGTATCAAAAGGCATTTTTTACTTCCAAAGATCATGTTTGCATTTCTGCTCTTTTAATAATCTTATAAAATCACTGCCTCGAATCAGCTATCTGGCATACTTCCAAAAATTGTTAAAATTTTTTTTAAATTTGAATTGCATTATTTGCCAAAATGTGCTAAAGTAACTATTGTATTAGCGAACAGCTAATATATTTCATAACTCACACTTCGCAGCCCCCACACGCTGCGAAGTACTCCCTAATAGCCGGTATTGTTTGCCAGAGCTATTTTTTTATGCCTTTTTTAGAAAATTTATATATTGACATTTATTTCACAAAGGACTATATTGAACATGAAATTAATACAGGCGTTTCCCATCGTCGCAGAGACACCTGCAATAAACACGCGACGGAGAAAAGAGGCAGAAATGATGTTAAAATTGATGAGAGCACCAGCAAAATATGTTCAGGGACAGGACGCACTGTCACAGGTATATGAAGAAACTAAGGATCTGGGAAAATCCTTTTTATTTATTTGCAGCAGAAGCGGCCACAGGAACTGCTATGAGAAGATTGAGAAAAGTTTTTCCGGAAAAGATGCAAAAATATTATTTGAAATCTTCGGGGGCGTCAGCTCTATTGGGGAAATTGAAAAAATGCAAAGTATCGTGAAAGACCAGAGAATCGATTGTGTTGTAGGTGTCGGCGGCGGTTCCGCTATCGATACTGCGAAAGCAACTGCATACTACGAAGGTCTTCCTGTTGTGATTATCCCTACCGTAGCAGCAACCGATGCTCCCTGTACAGGACTTTCTGTTATTTATAATAATGACGGTACTTTTGCAAAATATATATTCTATCCTAAAAATCCAGATGCAGTTCTTGTTGATACCGATGTAATTGCACATGCTCCTGTAAAATTCCTGATTGCCGGAATGGGCGATGCTCTTGGAACTTTCTTTGAGGCAAGAGCCTGTGAGAAAGCTAAAGCACCAAGCCTGGAGAACGGCGGCATCACCAAATCTGCAATGGCTCTTTGTAAACTGTGCTACGAAACCCTTTTAGAAGATGGTTATAAAGCACTGCGTGCCTGCGAAAATGGTGTTGTAACCCCTGCTGTAGAATCTATAATTGAAGCAACTACTTATCTGAGCGGTGTCGGGGCAGATAATGGCGGGCTTGCAGTATCCCATTCTGTATATAATGGTTTTACAGCACTGGAAGAATGTGAAAAAACAATGCACGGTTCTATTGTGGCATTTGGAACCATTGCACAGTTAATATTAGAAAATGCACCGATGGATGAATTGGATGAAGTCATCGACTTCTGTGTAAGCGTTGGACTCCCTGTTACACTGAATGAAATCGGAGTAACCGATATGAATCGCGTTCATATCGCTGCTGAAAAAGCCTGCGCTGACGGTGAAAGCATTCACAATATGATCGGTGATGTGACTCCTGCCCAGCTGTACGATGCATTAATTGCAGCCGATGTATTGGGGAAAGAATATCTGGGAGAATAACATACTGCCAAAGGCCAGACAGCTGTCTGGCTTTTGGTCTTTTATACTGCAAATTTCTATATCTTATACTTTATCTTTCCATTCTTATCATTCTATGCTAAAATACCTTATACTTTTATACAGTGTCTTTTTACAGTATCAAACTACAGACAGGAGCATTTCATCATATGCAGGCAAAATTTAAAATCATCCTATCCATGGCTGTTTTTGGAACGCTGGGTATTTTTATTAAAAATATACCCCTGTCTTCCGGAGAAATAGCCCTTTTCCGTGCTGTCATAGCCGCAATTTCCATTTTACTATATAAATTTGTAAAAAACGAAAAGATCCCCTTTGACGAAATAAAAAAGGATCTTCTTCTTCTGTTCCTCTCCGGAACCGCAATGGGATTTAACTGGATCTTTCTGTTCCAGTCCTATCGCTATACCTCCGTATCCATTGCTACTTTGAGTTATTATTTCGCTCCGGTAATCGTTATGGCTGTCTGCCCCATATTATTTCGTGAAAATCTAAATTTGAAGCAGATCATATGTTTTGTGATGTCAACCCTCGGTCTGGTACTTGTTATTGATCCCGGGAAAATTTTACCCGGCAGCAATAGTTTTATTGGCATCTGCTTTGGATTAAGCGCCGCAGTGCTCTATGCCACTGTGATTATTTTAAATAAACTTATTAAAAATGTAACCGGAATTGATCGCACACTGATCCAGTTTTTTGCAGCGATTATCATTCTTTTTCCTTATGTTGGCCTTACAGATGGAATACATTTGTCTGCAGCCGGAACCTATGGAATAATTAATTTGCTGGTTGTGGGCATAGTCCATACGGGAATTACTTACTGCCTCTATTTTTCATCTCTTAAAGACTTAAAAGGACAGGAAGCAGCAATTTTAAGCTATACCGATCCGTTGGTAGCAATTATTGTGTCCGTATCCTTTCTGGGTGAAACCATTAGTCTGACGCAGATACTGGGCGGCATACTTATTTTAGGTTTTACTTTACTGAACGAGATTAAATCCCATGATACGTAAATACCCACGAACATAGAAACTGGATTGAAAAACCTCCCGGTACCACTTATGAGGACTTATCCCTCTATCCGGATATCCTTCCGGGGGCATGGTTTTTCCTTAAACCAGAAACTGCACCAGGCTCGCCTCCATTTATCAGGTACTCTTTCCCGGTTTCAAAACAGCTGAAAAACAATAATCTTCCCGATATCCGGGTTCTTCTATCATTTTCAATACAACCTCTGCCGATTTCCTTCCAAAAGATTCCTTCGGATGAATTATGGTGGTGATCTGCTTTCCCATTCCGGCATATTCCGTGTCTTCAAATCCTGTCACTGCAATGTCTTCAGGAACCCGAATTCCTCTTTCCTCCAGAAAACGAATCAGATAAAAAGCAACCCGGTCATCATTGCAGACAATTGCCGTACAATTCCTTACTTTTTCCCAAATTCTTTCTCCATGGGGCTGTGTAAATAGTTCATTTTCCGTTTCATTTGTATACCATATTACCTGCTCATTTTTTACCGGCAGTTTTAAATTCATCGAAGCTCTCATATATCCTTCATAGCGTTTCATTCCGGTCTGCTCATCCATCTTGCAGATTGCCCCAATATTCCGGTGCCCCTTATCAAACAGATGTTTTACCAGAAGCTCCCCGCCGCCTCTGTCATCCACTGTCACTGCTGATGCTGGAAACTGCGTATGCAAAGTCTGGGTAAATACTACCGGTATATTTGCTGTCAGCCTTTCATACAATCCATCATTAATCATAGGAAGTGCTGATTTTACAGGCTCCATGATGATACCCTGAACTCCTCCGTCAAGAACAGATCGCAGAAATTCTTCTTCTAAAGCTACCTGCTGGGATGTAAGAAATAATTGAATCCCATACCCTCTTGGGCATAACTCATCGTGAATCCCCTTTATTACGGCTGGAAACAAATAATCCTCAACTCTGTTCAAAATAACTCCAATGCATCTGCGTTTCTTTTCCTGATTTCGAAAAGGCGGAATCTGAACCTTTCTGCTCACATAAGTCCCGCTGCCCTGTACCTTATACAATAACCCCTCATTTTCCAGCACTTTAATTGCCTGTCGGGCTGTCTGACGGCTTACCGAGAACTTAACACATAATTCTTCTTCCCCCGGTATTTTTACTCCACCGGGAAATTTTCCGGAATAAATTTCATTCTTAAGCCAGTCCGCCACCTGGGAATATTTAAAATTTGCCATAGAAGATCTCCTTGTAACATTTGTACCTCCATTATACTAGGATAAATTCAGGTTTTCAACATTACAATACGTCATTTCTATTTTAATTAATAAGTAAAATATTTTTTAATTCTTTTATGTTTTTAATTATTTTATGTTTGTATCTATCTATTCGTTCTGTTTATTATCCCTTTATATCCAAATCCGAATAATCTATTTTAGAAAGAATATAATAAATAAAAACAAAATATTTACTCAGAAAGGGAATTTATGCTAAATATCGGCTCTCACCTATCCTCTGCAAAGGGATTTTTAAACCTTGGTAAAGATGCCTTAAAAATTGATGCGAACACATTTCAGTTCTTTCTTCGAAATCCCAGGGGGACACGGGCAAAAGCCTTGAATCAGGAAGATATTGATTCCCTCCGGAATTTCATGATGGAACATCACTTTGGTCCGATCGTTGCCCACGCACCCTATACCTTAAATGCATGTTCCTCCAATGCACATACCAGGGAACTGGCACAAGAAATGTTTCATGACGACCTTGCCATCATGAAACATCTTCCCGGCAATTATTATAACTTTCATCCCGGCAGCCATCTGGGTCAGGACAAGGATACAGCAATTTCCTTCATTTCTTCCATGCTAAATAAGGAACTAAAGCCGGGTCAGCCTACCATGGTTCTTCTGGAAACCATGGCCGGTAAAGGAACGGAGATCGGCAGGACATTTCAGGAACTGCGCGAAATTATTGATCAGGTTGATCTGCAGGAACATATCGGAGTCTGTTTTGATGCCTGCCACCTTTCCGATTCCGGCTATGATATTGTTCATAATCTGGACGGCATCCTGGATGAGTTTGACCGGATCATCGGACTTGGATACCTTCATGCTTTCCATATAAATGACAGTCAGAATCCTCCGGGAAGCCACAAAGACCGACATGCGTTAATCGGAAATGGCTACATTGGATTGGAAACAATCGTACAAATCATAAATCATCCCCTGCTGCGGCATCTTACGTTTATTTTGGAAACGCCTGCCGATCTGGATGGACACGCCGGGGAGATCCGGCTGCTGCGTTCCTTGTTTCAGGATTAATAACATATTTTATTTTTAATATAGATGCCGGCATCCATCCAGATCATCTGAAGATATACAGATGGATGAAATAAATAGGAAAGTGCCCCGAGGTATGCCGGCATCTGCGGATTATCTTATTTATCTTATTACTTTCCTATATTTTACCAAAGAATACGGACCATATATTTTCTTTTTCCCTACTGTTCGGTAGGCACGTACCTTGTAATAATACGTTTTCTTTTTTGTAAGTCTGCTATCCTTATAGGTTAATGTCTTTCCTTTCTTTATCGTGGCAATGCTATGGTAAGTTCCCTTTTTACTTACAGCCCGCCTGATTTCATATCCGCTTGCTCCGCTCACTTTTTTCCACCGGAGCTTCAGATGCTTTCCGGAGAGATTTGTAACCGAAGACAAGATCACTTTTCCGGGTACCGGTTTTTTTGACTTCACTTTTGAATAACCGCTAAGCACCGTCCTGCTTTTTTCTGTGGCATAAGCACGCACCTTATAATAATATTTCTTGCCGGTCGTCAGCTTTTCATTCACATACGTGGTTTTGCTTCTGCCTTTTACCGCGGCAATCTTTTTGTAAGTTCCATTCTTTTTGGTTGAACGGTAAATCCGATAGCCGTCCGCCCCCGTAACCTTAGACCAGGTAATTTTTACTTTATTGTAACTTTTAGCTTCTATTTTCGTAATCACCGGTGATGCAAGATTCGCCGGCTGAGGCGTTGGCTCCGGTGTCGGCTGCGGCATCGGCTCTGGTTTTGGTTCTGGTGTTGGGTCTGGTGTTGGCTCTGGTGTTGGCTCCGGTGTTGGGTCTGGTGTTGGCTCTGGTGTTGGCTCCGGTACCGGGTCCGGTTTCTTCACCAAATCCGCCTTCGCTTTTATAAGTGCTTCCCTGGCTGCATCTACCGCTTCCTGTGAAATCTTCTGATCCTCTTCTGCTTTCCGTGCCTCATGTAATGCATTTTGAAATGTACTCCAGCTTTCCTCCGTATAGTCTCCCTGTTCTGTAACCTTCTCTGCATCTGCTATGGTTTGCCGAAGTGCTGTTTTATCAGTGATTCCGGCTATTTTATCGATATCACTGAGTTTAAACTTGGCCTGTCTGATATAACAGAGATCTGTTGTCACCCCTCCCTGCCAGCTCTCTGAAAAATCTTTATCCCAATGGCCGTAAGAATTCATGATAAAAGTACCGTCCGGCTGTACGATAATCCCTGCATATCCCGTATCTCCCGACTTTGCATTGTTTGCCCAGTCTTCATCAATTAAAATTCGGTATTGTCCTTCATTTTGTTCCATTAAGTCTTCGTATGTGCCGACCCAGGCTGCCCAGTCACCGGCTTTCCAGTCATTGCCGCCGTCAAATTGCTGGTTGCCGTTGAGATCGTAAATAATTTCCCTAAATGTAATCAGAAGCCGGTTGCTCACCGGATCATAAACAGCCTTGTGCCGTTCACCTGCCAGTGATCCCGGCAGATCCATCGGCCTGCTCCAGGTTTCCCCCTCATCGTCAGAATAGATCAGGGTTGCAGGATTATTATGAGACTGGCTTCTGGCGAGACCTGCAATCCGTTTCCCATCGGGAGATCGGAACATACCGATTTCACACATCTGATACGTACTTTCGATGGAACGGTAAGCACTTAGATACGGTTCAGGCTCGCTCCACTGTTCCTTTCCGTTTTCATCAAATGTGAGATAAGTCTTATAATTAACATAATCATAATTGTGGTATACGCCCATCCATTTCTGCATGTCATTACCGTCAGCATCTTTTAACTGAATGAGACTTGCCATGGCTACAATGGATTTATTCGGAGTACCATCGGCATGATTCGTATACCAGTGTTTATACTCTGTCCAGGTCTCTCCTCCGTCATCCGAATACGACGTATTCCATCCTGTAGCATTACCTTCCAAATCCTGGCCCCAGCCCGGACAAGCTGTAATCAGCATTAATCTCTGGGTTCCGTCTTTCAGGTGAAGCTTGTACATGGTAGGCGTTTCCTGTGACCCTTTGAAGGATTCCGGTGTCTCTTTTTCTATCCAGGTATCTCCGGCATCATAGCTGATTTTCAAAACCAGAGGTCCTTTTCCGTGTCCAACCGGATAGGAGGTAACCAATGTTTGATTGTCATCCAGCATGACCATATCCGGCTGGCCTAAATACTGACGGGGGCCGCCCGGATCTTTGTCAATATCAGACAGATACTTTTCATCCAGCTCATATACCGGAAGCTGATTTGTAATGTTTAATTTTTTTGAAACAATAACTGTTACCGTATCACGATATCCCGCCGCCTGATTTTCCACGGCAATCGTTACATTCCCCTTTTTATGTGCCGTTACCAGCCCGTTTTCATCTACTGATGCCGTCTCCGGATCACTGGAAGTGTACACAATCGTCTTATCCTCCTGATCACTAATGAGATTTGTCTGTATGGCAAAATGTTCACCCACATTCAGCTCCTTATAGGTCTCCTGAATGTTCAGGCCTTTCGTCTGCATGATTGCAGCGATTTCTTCTGCTGACAGCACTCTGTTAAAAATTTTCAGCTCATCAATTTTACCGGTAAATCCACTACCGCCGATGATATCCGCCGGACATGGAAAATCATGGCTTACGGTCCATCCATTTGTCTGTATCAGAGTACCGTTTATATACATGGATAGCCCGTTCACCTTATCCTGTGTCCATGTCACATGCACCCAGGTATCTGCTGGAAATACATAATTAAAGGTCAGTACGTCCCCACTTCCCGTTCCCACATGTACTCCTGCTTTCTCTCTGTTGTCCGCCAGTCGTACGTCAAAAGAATAATTTCTGTCGTTACTCATCAATACGGAACTGCGCACAGGATCTTTCGTGCTGTTGTTCACCCAGTACCCTACCGTCCAGGTATCCGAAAGACCGGAATCGCCCTGTAAACGGACCGACTTTTCTGCCTCTGTAACAGTCAGCGCTTTTTCCGATCTGCCCGGAGAAAGTACCGCCCCCTGGTTGATGCCGTCTCTGGTCCCCCATTCATCCTTCACCACATTGTTGTCCATATGGTCAAAGGAATAGTATGCTGTCTTCGCACTCTCTTCAATAGTGATTCCTGTCACTGTTACGGAAATTTCTGTACTTTTAGAAGTATCCAGCACAGACGCCGCCGTAATGACAGCCTTTCCCATCTGCCTTGCAGTTAAAACCCCCTGTTCGGATACGGATACCACCGCTTCATCTGAGGAAGACCAATTTAATTTTTTATTGATTACATTGGATGGCAGGATCAATCCATGAAGCTGCAGTGTCCTGCCAATGGATAATTCCACACTGCCGCCTTCCTCAATCGTAACAGCTTCCACCTGATCCGTCCCCGCTTCTTTCAAAGCGAGATACTTGCCGGTAAGTTCCGCTACACCTTCTTTGAAAGTATCCATTTCCTCTGACAAAATTGCTATTTTTTCCGGGCTTAGATAAGTTTTCCCGCTGCCCGCCGTGGTGCTGACTGCATCATACAAAGCATCGATATCTTCCTTCAGGGACGGAATCTCCTGCTCCATATATTTTAACTTGTTTACATCCCGCACGCCTTCTGCCATCTTCTCCAGGCGGACGGAACTTTTCCCGACTGGTTCTGCGGCATCTTTATGATCCGGATAGAAAAGGAAGCAGTCTCCCGGTTCAAAAGCGTTGTGGGTGACATCCGTAAGAGGGTCGGCAACCCATGCATCATATGCCCAGCGCAAAAATCCTGCCGTTCCCATTTTCCCCGCATTAATCATTGACCAGTAGCTCTCTGCCGGAGCGCTCAGTGCATAATTTCCGGGCATATGTTCCGTACACGAATACAGTGTTGTCCGAAATCCTTTTGCTTCTCTTTCCTTTAAAAGCTCTGCAAATTCAGCAGCGTTAGCCTGTGCCGCACTGTCGCCAACATTTAAATCCGTGACACGCAGTGCCAGTTCTTTTTTGTCCGCAAAGTGATCCATAGCCCCGGCTGTCTTTAATGATTCACCATGAATGTTTTTCACGGATGCAATCAAATCAAATGCTTCTTTGCTAAACCCTCGCTCATCAATGCCGATATAGGATTCGTCAAACCAACCTTTTTCCATCAGATGTTCCGTCAGTTTTTGCAGAAAATCCCCCCAAACCTGCACATACCGGGTACTCCCAGGAGTAAAAGCTTCATAGGTTAATGTTCCGTTTTCCCAGTAAGTAAATGAATTATGCCAGGGTGCAATACTGTAAAGCACAATTTTATCCCCAATTCCAAGTCCTTTATTAAATGCGATCCACTTGTCAAAATCGGTATAATCATATTGAAAGCTCCCGTCAGGGTTCCTGCTCCATTTGATCATAGAAGGATAATGCACGTCATTAGCACTGTATGTCTGACCGTCCCACGCCTCTTCTACTATAGAAGCCGTGATTGCATGTCCTCCGATTTCCTTATACTTTCCCATAGCAGGTTCCAGGATTTTCAAATGTTCCGGTGAAAAAGGCTCCACTCCATAATATTCAGCACTGGTGTAAGGATACTGCCATAATTCAATATCAAATCCATCCTTAAATTCTTCTGCATCCGGAAGCTGTACATCCTGGACTTCTATTTCATACTGAAATACCAGCGGATTTTCAACCCCATCTGCCGTAACAGACAGCAATCCTGTATAGTTGCCTGCGGCTTGCCCTTTGGGAATATTAAATTCCACCCATACAGGCTGTACGCTATTAAATGGTATATCAACCGGCCCGGTCTGATACAGGATATCCGAAGCCTCACTCCGGTTGGATTCCGTAGCTTCCGGCACAGGCCGGTCTTTACTGCCATAACCCAGATATGCACCGTTATAGGCTAATGTGGATTTCACAAAGACTGCCCTTATCTGGTCTGCCGGAATAATGTCATCTCCATTAAACAGATCACCGGGGGTAACTGCCACGTTTTTCAGACTGCTGCCATTGGTTAGCAAAGCCAGCTCACTGACAGCCTTATCATTTTTCCATGCCGTGAGTTTCCCCGACATTACATGTCTGTCCAGTATTTCTTCGTAACGGTTCTGGGTATACTGGGTATTGGTGTCCACAATTGTTCCCTCCAGCCGTCGTACCCCGGCAGCCACTGTCACGGATATTTCTTTTGAAATACCGGCTTCTTCACTGGTCATGCGGATCATTGTACTTCCTTCTGACCGGGTGGTTATGACCCCGTCTTTCGAAACCTCCGCCACCTGGCTATCCATACTATCGTATACAAAATCGGTAACTTTCGCATATTCCGGTATGACGGTATAACCAATCTGCCTTGTCTCATCTTCTGTCATTTGAAACTCTGTATCGGTTAATTCAATATCCTCTGGCACATAAGGGGCATGGGTAATCTGAGCATATGCCGCCTGATTTACGATCCTGTTCCCTGTCGCTTCATTCAGCGTTACCGCCTTCAGTACATGCCTGCCTTCCGGCAAATCACTTACAGCATATACGGATTGTGCCTCTGTACGTGTCTCTTGATATAAATCTGCCGCCACTACATTTTCATCATCAACAGAAAACTGAACCTTTCCATGAATGGGACTCTTGTTCGAGAATATCTCAACCTTATTTCCCACAAATGGAATTTCATAATAGCATTCCTGTGCCCGTTCATCGGAGGCACCCAGATCAATATAGGCTTCGTCCTCAGAAACCGTCCATTCTTTTCCCTGGTAAGAAGTAAAAGAAAACTTATTCCAGAAACCCTCCGTCATTTTTGGCTTCACAGTTAATATCTCCACCTCCATGGCAGCATCTGTGGATTCCTGTGCAAAAACCGGTAATACATCAGAAGTAATTACCATCGAAAATACAAGCAGCATACAAAAAAATCTTTTCCATGAAAATCTCATCATAATTCAACTACCTCTCCTTTAAATACGCTCAAATACAGGAGTTTATCTGAAAAAAGCCCGCCTGCCAGAGATGTCTGTATCAAATATTTTCATTTCCACTCCTACTGATTTACAGTTGTCAATTCTCAAAAATATTCCTTATCTTTTGTTTTCGCAATCCTATAATGCATGATGTAAAACGCTTTTCCCTCTTCACCCCCTCTTTTCAGCACATTCATTCATTATTAAGCTTTAATCTTTCAGCTTATAGCGATATGCTTACTATTATATATAAAAGATATTATTTTTTCAATTATATTAATTAAAAAATATTTTTTCTTTTATTTTTTAACATGAAAAAACTCATTGCAATTTTTACTTTGCAATGAGCCTCTGTTTCATTTGAATTCAAAATACTTATATACAACACTTTTAATTATGGGTCACCACAGCCCCGCTGCCCCCATACATTTCCACTTTTCCTTCTAATTCCACTTTCAGTACAGTAACCTGTTCATGGCAGTCTTTTTCATTCATATAAATCCACGTAATTCCAGGAATGTGGAACCAGGGCACGCCGCCGTGTACGTCATAGGCAAGCTCTTTTCCGGAGTGAAGTACAGTAATTTTCCGTATTTTATTGCACAATCCTTTTATACTTATATTCTCACGGGGTTTATCCTGCACAAATAAATACAGTGTTTCCCCATCCATGGAAACAGTGCTTCCTCCTGGATAATAGCGGATCATAATCCCTTCTTTCGTTCCAAATACAGCCTCTTCGTGCTCACTGATCCATTTTCCGAGTCCCAAAAGAATTTCTTCCTGTCTGGGATCTACTGTTCCGTCTTCCTTTGGCCCTATGTCCAGGAGCATATTTCCGCCCATGCTGATACATTCACAAAACATCCGTATAATCTGGTTCAGGCTTTTGTAGTGATGATCATCCGGGGCATACCCCCAGGAATCATTTATGGTAGTACAGAACTCCCAGGCCCCTTCCGGTCTGGTAATCGGCAATCCCTGCTCCGGCGTTTTATAATCTCCGTAACCGCATAACCTGGAATTAACCACCAGTTCAGGGTTAAAACTTTTCAGATACTCCTTAAATTCCGGCAGTCCCCATTGGGATGCACTTCTTTCCCAGTCCCCATCAAACCAGATAAGATCCGCCGTCCCATAATTTCCAAGTACTTCTGAGAGCTGGTTTTTATTAAAGTCCAGAAAACACTGCCATGCCTCTTCATCCTGGATTCCGTCAACCGGATTGGAAAACGGATTTACCTTAGACAGATCCTCAGGAATAACACCTCCCTCATAGACAGAAGCATAGTCTGGATGTGACCAGTCCAGCAAAGAATAATACATTCCCACACGTATTCCTCTTTTGCGGATTGCTTTGGCATATTCATCCACAATATCCCGTTTCGCCGGTGTTTTCTTTACCACACTTAAATCACTGTATTTTGTATCAAACAGAGCCACGCCGTCATGATGCTTTGTGGTTAGCACTGCATATTTTGCTCTGCTGCCTGCAATTAAATCTGCCCAGTATTCCCCGTCAAATTTTGAAGCCGTAAAACCGTCCAGCTGTTTCATATAATCCTCATAGGAAATCCGTTTATTATAAAATGACCAGGACTCCGCTATACCGTTAACCGCATATATGCCGTAATGAATAAATATTCCAAGCTTTGCATCCCTAAACCATTGTGGAACCATCGTAATATCCTCCTGTTTTCTTTTGCTTAGTGATTCCCCGTCCCGAACTCACGGTGCCTTTACTGCAAACGTGCCACGCTGGAATTACAAAACGAATCCCGGATAATCCTGGTGAGGGTTTTCGTCGAATCACAGCTGTATTCCCAAAACATCATTCCTGCCAGACCATGCTCTTTTACATAATCCGCCTTACAGCTGATGGATTCCCCATCTTCGTAGCTGATAAACGTATCTCCGTTAAACAGCCATGGTGCTTTTGCTTCATCATCCCAATAGCGCTTAAATCCGTTTTTATCAATATACCGGTCAGCAAGCTCCCCGTAATCCGGCCCATATCCGCCGGTAGACTCCGCCATCTGCATCCATCCGTGATTGGCATCCGGAACCCCTTTCCACATCCGGGAATAAAAGGCTGCCCCAATCACCAGCTTCTCCCCTGGTACACCTGCTTTTAGATAAGCCTGCACTGCCCGGTCCGTACTGACATCCATCAGATCTGCCTGATTGTCATACAGGTTCGTGTGGTGTCCAGTCTCAATGGTAAATCCGCCCCTCAGGTCATAAGTCATAATCTGAACATAATCCAGATATGCTGACGCTTCCCCCATATTAGTACACCGCAGGAAATAGTTTCCCCCTCCGCCGGCAATATTCAGAAGACAATGACGGTCTTCTATCTGATCCAGACTGAGCCGAAGCTCTTTTAGCATAAGTGTAAAATTTTCCTTATCCTCTCCGGAAGATTTAATTCCGCTGATTCCGATACAAGGATACTCCCAGTCAATATCAATCCCGTCCAGCTGGTACCGTTCAACCAAATTCCGTGCGGACCGGGCAAATTGTTTTCTTCCGGCATCTGTTGCCATTGTTTCGGAAAAGCCCCCTGCTCCCCATCCGCCAACGGACAGCACCATTTTTAAATCCGGGCTTTCTTTTCTGATCTTTAAGAGACAGTCCCGATATTCTTCCAGATCACAGATTACATTTCCGTTTTCAATCTTTCCAAAAGAGAGGTTTAAAATGGAAAGCATCTTTGCATCTTCAACCGTAAGCCCGGGTAAATGATTTGTATAAATATAGCCTATTATTTGTTTATCCAATTTATCAATCAGTGAATATCATAGACGCTGCGGACGCGCAGACCGCTGGTCCTGCCGCTAATGACAGTCACTCTCCTTTCTCCTGCATTCATGTCAAAATAATTGTCAGACAGAACCAGATCCTCTTCTTCATTCAAAATTTCCACACTCTTTGCATAAGCATCTGCCGTCACAACAATATCATCGCCTTCTGTACGCAGCGTTAGGCCGGGATCCTGAAAGTGAAAATATTTCGGGTAAGTAAACAGGACGGTTCCCTCCGATATCACAACTCCGTTTTCCTCTGCCTCATAGCTTACATACTCATTCATATAATCCAGATCCGGCAATTCCACTTTATCCATCCAGACCGCAGAAAGTGCTGGAACCTTTATGGTTTCCTCCATCAGGCGAAGAATCGCTGCATCTGCATTTCTTAAAGCCCACCGTACTTTTACGGTACGCTCCGTCAATGTCTCATTTGCTGCATTTAACCGGATTGACTTCTCAAAGTGGAAATGCTGGCGGTTCATATCCGCTTCCTGGGTCATCCAGCTTTCTTCCTCACAGGAAATCATAAACGGTGCAAAGAAACGTTTCGCATAATACAAAAGTGCTTTCCATCTACCGCTTGAATCTATGGCTGACCAGGAAATTACCGGCCAGCAATCATTTAACTGCCAGAACACCGTCCCCATACATCTGCCCCGGTTTCTCCGAAAATGCTCCACGCCATATCGGATCCCATCAGCCTGCAAAAGCTGGGATGCATAAATCAAAGTTGAAAAGCTTGTGGGGTATAAATACATCTGCTGCATATATTTCACAATTTTTCCATTTCCCCCATTATTCCGTTCGTGCTTCTCGCAGACATAAGAAAACAGGTTCAAATCTTTCGGATCATCTGTAATTTCTTCCAGCGTCTTTAAAGAAGGGAGGGACTGAAACCCAAACTCAGAAATATAGCGGAAATAATATTTGCGGTATTCCGAAAAAGGTTTATTTCCATGCCAGACTTCCCAGTAATGCACATCCCCTCTGTCCGGGTCATTTGGATAGTCAAAAGATCCCCCTGAGGAGGGGCTTGCCGGCCAGTAAAAGGTATCCGGATCATGTTCCTTTAAAACTTCTGGAATCATTTTCTCGTACATAAACAGATAGTCCCGGACTTCAGTAGGCTTCGTCACCCAACAGCGCTGTTCCACAAACATTTCCATTTCATTATTACCACACCAGAGCCCCAGGGAAGCATGGTGGCGGATCCTTTTGATATTTGTGATAAATTCTTCCCGGATATTAGCTTCGAACTCCGGGGTGAGTTCATAGACAGAACAGGCAAACATGAAGTCCTCCCACACTACAAGCCCCATCTCATCACAGGCATCAAAAAACCAGTCTTCCGGGTAATAACCGCCCCCCCAGATACGGACTGAATTAAAATTAGCCAGTCTGCACTGTTCTAAAAGGCGGTAAGTGCGCTCACGTGAGGTTCGCCCCACCAGATGATCCTCCGGAATATAATCCGCCCCCATGGCAAAGATTGTCTTTCCGTTTATTTCATGGGCAAAGCTCTCTCCCCACTGATCCTTTTCCCTGCGTACCGTCATGGTCCGCAACCCTATTTTACGCTGCCAGATATCTAACACTTCATCCCTATCATACAGTATCACCTTAATCTCATAGAGAGGCTGTTCTCCGATACCATTTGGCCACCATAGCCGGGGATGATCCACGGTAAACCTATCGGTCTCTGACTCTTCACACAAAATCCTGCCGTCGGGATCGGAAATACGAATCGTATAATGCAGCCCCTCTTGATTGGAATGTTCTGCCCGGATCAGATTCTTATCTGCCGTTCTGTTTGTATTACAGCTATGTCCGTCCCTCTTCTTGTTCTGTTCTGCCTCCACAGAAAACGTTAATACTGCCTGCCCGGATTCATGCTCCTGATGAATCCTTACATTATCAATTCTGGCAGAGTGGATCCCCAGCAGCGATACCGGGCGGAAAATCCCTGCATCGGGGAGACACGCACCCCAGTCCCACCCAAACATGTAATGGGCTTTTCTCAGGTGCATAAATCCCTCTACCGTATCTTCATTTCCAATGTTTCCATACTTTTCATAAGCCTCTGCCAAAAATTGAAGCGGTGAGTGGAATACCACCTTTAATTCATTTTCCCCGGCTTTCAATATATCCTGCACCTCATATTCCCAGATCCGGTGCATGCTGAATGCCTCTCCTGTCTTCTGGCTGTTCACATAGATATCCGCCAGTGTATCCAAACCGTCAAAATGCAGCAGTATCCTTTCACAATCTTTAAAATCCTCCGGTTCATACACAAACCGGCACACATATTCATAGTCCTTGTTCATAAGCTTCTTGGCACGGATCTCATTGTCCTTAAAAAACGGATCCTCCATGTTCCCGTTCCTAAGCAGGTCGGTATAGACACTGCCCGGAACCTCCGCTTCCTGGAATGCCTCTCCCAGAGGTCTCATTTTCCAGCCATGATTTAATTCCAGTCTTATCACGCTATTCCTCGTTTCTTTGGATTACTTTTTTTCCGGCTTTCCTATTTCATATCCCGTAAGAAATCGGCAAACCAGAATATCACATGGGAAACTCTGTACAATTCAGATTCCCTGCTGATACTTCTCCACATTTTTTTATATTCACAGAACCAGCATTCCAACTTTTGTGCAATCACTTTTGCCTGATCCGCACATCCGGTCATTCCCTGAAAGCTGCTCTTATAGATTAGTAATCCCATACTGTTCAGCACTGCAATACCTTCCGCCGCTATCAGGAAATCATGAACCGCCTTCTTCTGTCCGGCATTCATCTCTTTTGCACATTTTTTCAGTTCCAGTTCCTCTGACTTAAGAATTTTATTCTCTTCCTCTGCCTTAAGAATTTCTTTTTCCCTTGACTTAATCCGTTCCATACACCAGGTATCTTCTATTCCGGATTCCGTCAATTCCTGGAACCGCACCGCCATCTCCCAGTCAAATACGGCATGTCTGCACATACGGCTGACGACAGACATCAGTCTTTCGGATCTGTCCTGATACTGCAGAACAGAAATCATACGGTTTATATCTTCAAATGATATTTCTTTTCGGTTCCAGGAAAATGCGGCTCCGTAGATCATGCCCGGCATACTGAAATCAGGATGGTTAATGTGCCCGAAATCACCCCAATCCGTATTCAGCATACCGATTGCCCGGTACTTTTCGCCAAATGCGCACATTCTGCTGATATTCATATAGGCAGATTCCATCAGGTTAATAAACTGATTCCAGCCACCTGCACCCGGGCAAACATACTGGGTAGCCCCGGCTTCTGCCAATGCCTTTGTTCCGTCTTCACACTGATTCCATGCATATCCCCAGTTTAAACAAATGGTTTCTTTTGGAAGTTCCTTCATGAGCTCCGGAAATCCGCAGATTACATCCCCCCAGAACATAGGTCGATATCCTTTGTCCACAAGATACCCGCAAAGCTTCTTCACGTAGTCAATGTACATCCGGTCTATGCCTGCTTCCTCTGCGTAAGTTTTACTTTTTCCTTTTCCCAGGTCAAAGGTTTCATCCGCGCCTATGTTAAACTGCTTCGAGGTAAATAACGGCATATATTCTTCAATCATTTTAACTGCAAGTTCATAACTTTCTTCCATGGTGACATTCAGGGTATGATGCATCTGACGTCCCCGGAAACTGAACGGCATCTTCACAGGATCCGCAAGTTCACAAAGGTGTTCATAAGTTCTTGTGCTGAGAAGCTTATATAAATGTCCGAAAGAAGACAGAGACGGTACCAGTTCCACCCCTGCTTTTCTGCAGTGGGCATCCAGTTCCAGAATATCCTCTGGCGTCAGCGGCGTGTCATCTCTCCACATCTCGCTGAGCCCCTCAAACAAAAAGCTGTGTTCAACGTATAGCTGCAGCTGGTTTATCTTATAAAAGCTTAACGTATCAGCCAGCTTTTTCAACGTTTCCAGTTTAGGTATCCTGCCTCTGGTAACATCATGATAAAATCCCCGAAACTCCATTGCCGGTTCATCTTCGATTTCAACAAGCGGCAATACACAGCCTTCCTGGCGGATTATCTGGCGCAGCGTTTGTATTCCGTAAAGAATTCCATGGTATCCTCCTCCGGTAATCTGGATTCCCTCCTCCCGGATTACCAGAACATAGCTTTGTTCCTTTAGTGAATCCTCTAATTTTAAAACAATTTCTGCTCCCCCATTTGTCCCCTTAGTTCCCCGGCTCAAGCTGTAATCCATTCCGGTAAAATCCAGAATCTCTCTTTTTAAAATATCTGCTGCATAAGATACATCCTGTGGACAGGAAGCGTCCATCTCGATCTTTCCATAATGAGGAAGGGCAAAAGCCCCTTCCTTTTTCATAATTTTCTGTGGTGCCGGTAATATATACATAGACTCCATTGATCCCTCCTTAAACTACTTCCATTATTTTTACTTCAGGCAAAAAACCCTGGCAATCGGCGCTGTTTCTTTATCGTACTCCTGCAGATGAAGAACATAACCGGTATCTTTTCTGGTAAACTCCACCTCTGCCCCGGTATCCTGCATCGTTATGGATGTCACTGTTCCCTCATAAGGAATCCAGACTTCTGCCCTTACCGGATCCGATTCTTTATCAAAAGTTTCAATTGCATAGACTAAGTTTTCTTTCTTTGTAAATGCAATTCCATCTTTTTTATAAGGAGCACATACTCTGGTCCCATAAATGGCATCTCCATAAACCGAAAGCCATTTTCCCATATCTTCCAGGCATTCCACAGCGCCTCTTGGAAGTCTGCCATCCGGCTGGGGTCCCACATTAATAGCCAGATTTCCTCCCTTTGCCACAATGTCCACCAAAAGCGCTATCACTTCCCGGCAGGTTTTATAACGGTCTTCATAAGCAAAGGAAAAGGAAGTGCCAAGGGTGATACAGCTTTCCCATGGTACGTTCAGGGGTTCCTTGGGAACGCACTGTTCCGGTGTAATATAGTTTTCATAAGGTCCACCCATAGTGCGGTCCGCGCAAAGCATTCCAGGCTGGAATTTCCGGATCTCTTCTATAGTCTCTCCTAACCCGATATCACTGACCCAGCCTGCGTCAAACCACATAATGTCCAGTTTTCCATAACTCGTTGCCAGTTCCTTTATCTGATTCTGGGTGAAATCAACAAACTTTTTCCACTGCTCCGGATGCTCCAGGGGTACATATGATGGTCCTCTGTGCATATAGTTACCCCTTGCATATCCATCACTCCAGTAACTGTCCACATGCCAGTCCGCTTTTGAGAAATATGCGGCGATACCGATTCCTCTCTTTCGGAAGGATTCAAACAGGTGGGCACAGATATCCGCGTATTTATGGGTATGGAACGGACAATCCTCTGCCGTTACTTTATAGTCTGAATAAGCACTGTCCCACATGCAGAAGCCATCATGGTGTTTGGTTGTAAAAATCAAATACCGGATACCTGCTCTTTTCGCCAGATCTGCCCATTTCTCCGGTTCAAAGCGAACCGGATTAAAGGTTTTGTTCAGATTAAAATATTCCTTTTTAAACTCTTCGCCTGTAATCTCCCAGTCAACACCACCCCTGGACCACTCTGCATCGGCATCAGACAGTGCCCAGGACTCCACAAGACCAAGCTGGGAATAAGCTCCCCAGTGCATCATCAGCGCCAGCTTCTGATCCTGAAACCACTGGAGCTTTTGAAGAACCTTTGGATCATCCGGCATGACATATTCCTCTTCTGCACTGTAATTATGTACACCGGCAGCGACTTTGTCTTCTACTGTTTCTTCTGTTTCTTCTATTTCTTCTATTACATCTTTTGCGTCCTCTATTTCTACGTCCTTTATGTCTTTTGCATCCATTATGTCATTCGCACCCTTTTTCTCTTTCGCCAGTTTAATGTCTTCTGCATCCTTAATGTCCTCTGCCTTTTCTTCTGATCTTAACATTTCCTGTAAATGCATACTTTCTTCACTCATGGTGCCTCCTTACTGCTTATCTTTCTATTGTGCTGTTTCCGTTACTGCTTCCTCCGTTGTCTGCAATGCTTTTTCACGTATTGTTATATACTCCTGCAGACCCAGTGTATTCAGCTGCTCTAAATAGCTGTCCCATTCCTTATCAATATCTGACTGTCCCGCAATCCATTCTGCTGCCTTTTGGGCAATGAAATCCCGAAGAGAAGTCTGGATATCGGAAAATTTAGCAGAATCATCTATGGATACCCAGTAAGATGGAATTGCTTCCGTCAAATACGGCTTATAAACTTCATCTGCCTTGTCTTTTTCCGGATACATCGGCACATCTTCTTTAAATTTGAATCCCTGGGGCAGGTAATGCGGCAATGACTGTGGGAACAGGTTCGCCCAGGAATACTTCTTTTCATCTTCCGGAGAAAGGGTTGCCTTATCAATCGCGCGGTATCCATCCCCATCTTTAAAAATGCATATGTCTAAAGGACCAGACAACTTCTGTGCAGAGTTCTGAAATTCAAATAAATCATCCCACCATCTGACAATTGCCCCTACATCCTTCGCTTTATCTGTAATAACAACCTGCGTCTTCATAACAGAAGCTCCATCCGAAGCTCTGAGCCATACAGGATTATCCGTATCCGGGCTTTTCAAAACAGGAAGGGGTTTAAAATCTGGTTCTTCTCCCGCCAGATACGGTACAATATCATTGCTGGCATACATCATAGAACAGCCATAGCGGTCCTGGGAACCTTTAGCCTTCCACTGGCTTAAATCCTGCGTAAATGCTTCCGGATCAATCAGCCCCTGGGAATATAACTTTTTAAGCCATTTAATGCCATTCTTATATTCTTCGCTATTGGCTCCGAAGATCAGTTTTCCATCCTTCATACTCATTCCGTAATTATCCACCGGCATACCGAAATATCCGCACAGATAACCAATATGTTTATTATTCGGGTCAAAAGACATTGGTATCTCATCATTTGGGTCCCCATTTCCATTGGCATCTTTTTCTTTAAACTCCATCAATACTTTTTCGAACTCATCTGTGGTGGTCGGCATTTCCAGCCCCAGATTTTTCAGCCATTTTTCATTGATAAAAGGTTCATAATCTACCAGCGGAGCATCTACTACGTATGGTATGGTATAGATGTGTCCATCCGGAGCTGTCATTGCTTCTCTGACGCCTTCTCTTTCCAGAATCTTCATAATATTTGGCGCATATTTCTCAAAATAGTCTTCCAGGGGAATGAAAATCTTCTGGTCAACACCGTATTTCAGGATGTCGCTGTCCTGGAACAGCCATCCACCGATACAGTCCGCATAGTCTCCCGAACTTAATGCCAGAGACAACTTTTCCTTTGCCACCTCATTTGGGAAATACTCTAAGTTCACCTTGATATTCGTCTGCCTTTCCATCTCATCCATCATCCAGTACTCACCATTTTCAGAAGAGTCATCACAGAAGAGTGAAAAACTATAGGCATCTTTATCAACAATCGGAAGCCCTGTTTCGTAAAATACACCATTTACCTTTCCATCTTCATCCACTTTGTCATTAGCCGGACCGGCTGCTTCTAATGAAGCACTGTTTTTGCTGCATCCTCCCATACCCATTGCAGTAAGGGCTGCTGCACATACTAAAACTGCCAACACTCTTTTTCTTTTCATACTCATACTCCTTTTCTTTTAGATTTTTATTTTGACTGCCACATACACTTAGCATGTTATGTGTTACCCTTTAACTGACCCAATCATAACTCCCTTTACAAAATACTTCTGGACAAAGGGATACATAATCATGACTGGAATACTGGAAATAATAATCAGCGAATATTTCATAAGTTCAACTAACTGCCGCTGTGCTTCCAGTGCTACCTGGGCTGAAACACTTGTCACCTGCTGGGCAAGGGCCGCCTGATTCTGAATCAGAATGGAACGAAGCACTAACTGCAGCGGGAACTTTGCATCATCTTTCAAATAAAGCAATGCGCTGAAATAAGAGTTCCAATGTCCTACACCATAATACAGCACCATAATTGCAATAATTGATTTGGACAGCGGTAAAGCAATTTTAAAGAAAAACTTTGTCTGGGTACAACCATCCACACTGGCTGCCTCCCACAGTTCCTCGGGCAGATTGCTTTGAAAAAACGTTCTGGCAACAATCATATTGTAGACACTAAGTGCCCCCGGAAGAATTAACGACCACATAGTATCCAGCATATGCAGATTTTTGACAACCAGGTAGGTCGGAATCATACCACCGCTGATAAACATCGTAATCATATAGAACCAGGTCACGATTGTCTTTCCGCCGAACCTGCTTCTGGATAAGGCATAGGCGGTAGGAATCGTCACGACCAGATTGACACAGACACCACATGCTGTGTATACGATTGCATTGATAAATCCCGATACGACTAAAGAATTCTTAAACACTTCCCGGTAACCCGCAAAATTAATTCCTACCGGCAGAAATGTTACCATTCCGCTGGCAACTGCCTTGGGGTCGCTGATGGAGGAAATTATAATAAAGTAAAGGGGATAAGCTACAATGATTAAAATAACTGTCAGTATGATAAACAGGGAAATATCAAAGAACTTATCGGTTGCTGACTGTTGTCTGAATTTCTTCATCAATTAATTCCTCCTCTCTAGTACAAACTAATACCCGAAGACTTACGGGCTATTTTATTTACAGTGATCAGCATCACTGCATTGACCGCCGAATTGAACAGACCAATTGCCGCTGAATAGGAAACATTATTTTCAACAAGACCAACCTGATATGTATAGGTAGAAATAATTTCAGATACGCTCTTATTCAAGTCGTTCTGCAGCAGGAATACTTTTTCAAACCCTACTGAAAGAATACTTCCACAGCTCATAATCAATAGGATAATTGCGGTGGGCATAATACTTGGTAAATCAATATGCCGGATAAGCTGGAATTTATTTGCACCATCCATAATTGCTGCTTCATGCAGGTCCGGGCTGACTGCCGAAAGAGCCGCAAAATAAATAACCGAATTCCACCCCATGCTCTGCCAAATACCGGACCATACATAGATGTGTCTCCAGTAAGACTTGTCTCCCATAAAATTTATCGGTGCAATGCCGAAAAAAGAAAGTATCTTGTTGATAATACCGGCATCCGGTGAAAGAAATAACAACAGCATACCGCACATAACAACCACGGAAATAAAGTTCGGTGCATAGGTAACTGTCTGAATTACCTTACGGTATTTCTTATGCTTAAAAGAATTCAGTCCCAAAGCCAGAAGAATCGGAATGGGGAACCCGGCAACCAGAGAATAGATACTGATTAAGAAGGTATTCTTTATTGTAGATGCAAAATAAGGAGATTCAAAAAACCGGATAAAGTATTTAAACCCAACCCATGGACTTCCCAAAAACCCCAGTCTTGGATTAAAATCCCGAAACGCAATCTGTACTCCATACATGGGAATATAACTGAAGATAAATGTCAGAATTAATCCTGGCAGGACAAACATCCACAAAGAGATGTCCCCCCTTACTGCAGATTTACTTCGTACTTTCTTCACTTTAAGGGGTTTGTTGCTAACCTTATCGTTTTTTTTCATTTTCTGTCTCTCCTTTTCTATTTATTGTTCAATATTATTTAACATAGCTTTTTAACAAAATATATAAATATTATACATTTGATAACTGCTATATCTGCTCTTATTTTACATATGCTATATATATTTGTCAATATAAACAATTCATTTTTGTATTTATTTAACATTTTGCACAATTTAGAAAGAGTTTTTTATTATATAATGTATATTGAAAATGAAGTTTTTTAACATATTGTTAAAATTGTTTCTTATTAAACATATCTAATTTACGCAGCAGAATATGAAGTATTATTGAGCCACTCATTAGATAAATGCTGCAATCCTTTACTATGAAGCAGAAATATCATACATAACTAAACAGGAAAAACGATGTACAAAAAATAAGAAGCAGAAAAAGATAGCGGATTTTTCCTCATACGAATTATCCGCGATCCTTCTGCTTCTTAAATTTACTTCCAAATGCATTAAAACCTTCTGCTTCCAAAATCTTTTTACTTTCAATTCTTTTACTTGGAAACAATGATCCGGCTGCTTAGCAAAAATTGTTATACGCATTTTCCTATAAATCTTTTTTTACATTTTTTCTTATTTTTAACATCGGTTTTAACATTTTAAACAAAACCTATTGCGAAACCTCCTGTGATTTGGTAGAATAATAAAAAAAGATATCTGCTAAAGTCGAGTCGTTTCCGTTCTCACGCAGACATCTTACATGATGTGCGAGGTATATAATATGAAAAAACCAACTATGCAGGATATTGCAGAGGCCGCAGGCGTCTCCCGTGTCACCGTCTGGAAGGTACTGAATAATCATCCGGGCGTTTCCGAAGTTAAGAGCAATCTGATTATAAAGGAAGCTGCCCTGCTTGGCTACCCACTGCCGGAACAGTTTACAAATAATACAGTACATGCAAATCCGGCTCTAATGACCAATACCAGTCACGAGAGTGCTACTATATCCGTCGTAGTGTCCAGACCCGATTCTTCCGTGTTCTGGAGCAATATCATACATGAAATTGCGAAAGAGGTCACACAAGCCGGATGCAGCCTTATGTACACCTACGTCCCTACCGAAATCCCGAAGGATTATATTTTGCCGCCACCACTCACTTCCGGTCAGGTACAGGGGATTATTATTCTAAACGTGTACGATGCAAAGCTCCTGTCCATTTTAAACAGACTTCCAATCCCAAAGGTATTTTTGGATGCCGTAACCAATTTTTCTCTGGATACACTGACTGGAGACATGCTTCTGCTGGAGGGCAAAAGCTCCGTAGAAAAAATTACCGACTATCTGTTTGCCTCAGGGCGCCAAAAGATCGGATTTATCGGAGATATCAACTATGCCCTGACTAACAAACTGCGTTACGAAGGCTACACCGCATCCATAACCAGGCATGCGTCCCATATTGATCCTGCTTACTGCAAGACAGGTACCATTGGAATAGAAACTTATGTAGAAGAAATCCATAATTATTTATCCGGTCTGCGGAAGCTGCCGGATGCCTTTGTGTGTGTCAGTGACTTCGTTGCCCATGTAGTTTACCAGGAGCTGATGCTCATGGGTATCCGGGTCCCGGAAGAGGTGAACCTGACAGGCTATGACAATATTGCCGATTATATTGATATGAAGGATTTCTTAACAACCGTTAACATTAATACATCAGCTCTTGGAAAGCGTCTGATCAGGCAGCTTTTTTACCGGATTGAAAATCCGGACACACCTATTGAGGTTATTTATCTGTATTCTGAGATATTGTATCATTGAATGAAACGGCGTTCAGACAGCGCGTTAGTTTATCATTGTTTTCCGAGAGCGTGTTAGAAAATGCTTTCTGACAATTGTGTGTATACTAAAAGCGGTGATGTAAGCAAAAAATTGGAAAGCCTTGTTGATTGGTTTTCCAATTAATTATTTGGTGTAATATCAGGGATTCCAAAAGTGCCCAAATAAAAAAGTCATTTTTGTAACGATATTTGACGACTTCTTAACGTGTCAGATATGACTAACTTGTAGCTGAACCAAAATAGCGGAAACACCTGTATTTACAGACATTTCCGCTATTTTATAGTAATGAGACATCGGGGATTCGAACCCCGGACAACTTGATTAAAAGTCAAGTGCTCTACCAACTGAGCTAATATCCCGTATTTAATTTTTAACCATACTATGGGTTTATATTTCTTACGGCTTTCGCCAAACTGGGCTAGTTGGATTTGAACCAACGAATGCAGCAGTCAAAGTGCTGTGCCTTACCGCTTGGCGATAGCCCAATGTGTGGTTAGGGTGGATAAAGGGATTCGAACCCTCGGCCTCCAGAGCCACAATCTGGCGCGCTAACCAACTGCGCTATATCCACCATATTAATTTTGCTTTCTTTGCAGCAGACATATGATCTCTGCAAAGAAAAACGAGCCTGAAGGGATTCGAACCCCCGACCCACGGCTTAGAAGGCCGTTGCTCTATCCAACTGAGCTACAGACTCAAACAGCGGGTGATGGGAATCGAACCCACGTATCTAGCTTGGAAGGCTAGTGTTCTACCATTGAACTACACCCGCATATCTGCGTTATTTTAGGAACAAGTCGGGGTGACAGGATTCGAACCTGCGACCTCCTGGTCCCAAACCAGGCGCTCTAGCCAAGCTGAGCCACACCCCGATGGTGTCTTGTTTGTTTTTGTTGTTTCGTCTGTTCCCTGACGCAAGACATATTATATTATAGCTCACACCAAATGTCAACAACTTTTTTCAAATATTTTTTTATTTTTTTGAAAAAGCCCGAAAGTGTTGAATATTCGGGCTTTTTCGCCAATTTATTTTTTGGATTTATTTCTTCAAATTGGTCAAATCGAGCTCTTCACCCTAAAAAATTTATTGTAAAATGTGCTTCTCCCTTATTATCAAGTTCCATGATAATATAGCTTGGTTTTCTCCCATCCTGTCTGGGATAGGATAAACTGCCCGGATTTAATGCTATAATATCTTCCTGTATCTCTAAAACCGGCCTGTGTGTATGTCCAAACATTACAATGTCAAATCCTCTTGCTTTTGCCTCTTCTTTGATCGAACGTGTATCCAGTGATACATAATAATAATGTCCATGAGTGAGCAGAATTTTATATTTCCCAAGCTGCAATTCTTCTTCACGTGGTAAATCACTGAAGAAGTCATTATTTCCGCTTACAATATGTACCGGGCAGTCAGCAATCTGCCTGATATAGTCCTCACTGCCCTCAGAATCCCCCAGATGGATTAATTTGTCGATCGGGCTAACTTTTAATAAGACCTCTTTTAAATTGGCATCTCTGCGATGCGTATCACTTACAATCAGGATCTTCATCTGGCACCATGCTCCTCTAAATTTTATTTTTTAATTGTTCTTTCATCGCCCGAAGCGCTTTTCCTCTGTGGCTTAATTCATTTTTCAATTCCATATCCAGTTCTGCCGTCGTACATTTATACTGGGGAAGATAAAATATAGGATCATAGCCAAAACCATTGCTTCCTTTTATCTCATATCCAATCATACCTTCAATGGTTCCTTCCGTAGTCAAAATTTCACCATTTGGAAATGCTGCTGCAATGACACATACAAAACGAGCCGTCCTTTTTTCATCAGGCACACCATTCAGACGCCCGATAAGATTATTATTTTTTATATCATAAGAAGTATCTTCTCCCATATATCTTGCAGAATAGATACCCGGCTCTTTATTCAGGTAATCAATTTCTAACCCTGAATCATCTGCCAGTACAATATCGCCGGTCATTTCCATAATAGTCTTAGCCTTAATAACAGCATTTTCTTGAAATGTTGCTCCGTCTTCTACAATATCGGCTTCAATTCCGGCTTCTTTCAATGAGACTACCTGAACATCCAGATCAGCCAGTATCATTTTTATTTCTTTCATTTTTCCCTGATTACCAGTTGCGAAAATAATTCTCTTACTCACTGTTCCACCCTTTTCCTCATGTTAATTTTTCTTATGTAAATTTACCAAAATTATAACACACCGGGATTGCGTCTGTAAACCAATACCGTTACTGCGCATCCCTGGTGTATACCTTCAGACAGACATTGCAGGAATGCTCTGTTTCTGTTCTTGTCCAGGAATATCCGCTCATACTGATATACCCTTCACCATCGGCAATATCCACGTTCTTAGTTGCTTCATCTGCCTGATATTCCGTTGCAACCGGATACTGCAGACCGGGAGATTTTATTTTTATCATAACTGCATAACGCTGGCCTTTAGCCACTTTCACCGGCTCCTCCAGATCTACGGTATAGTACCCTCCGTTGCCAAATTTACCGCTCTGGGCAGGACTCCAGGAAATCAAGGAGGAAGGCCCGTCAAACTCTTCAATGATATGAATGTCATACTCCGTATCTTTCCCCGTAGCATAGAATCCCACTGCACTCAGATTTTCATCCTGCTTTGCTTCATATACATTTGCAAAATAGCAGGTATCAGAGCCATACCCGATCTGCCCTACCCAGCCGCACAGGTCTGTCTGGTAAATATGGTCATAATTCCCCGTATTTTCGATCCTGGAATAGGCAACACAATTATTTCCAAGATTGGCATCTTCGTATGAGACATAAAAAATGCCGTCTTCCCCGAAGTCTGCCCCCCAGCTGTTCTGGCAGATAAACGCCCCATCCTTCTTAATATCCGCATTAAATTTGTCCGCCGGATAGTGGTCATCCCATCCAATAATTAAAATATCATGATTAGAGCGGGCATTTCCCACATAACAATACGTATTGTTAATCTTATTAAAAAACACCGATGAACTCACTGTATTCTGAAGATCCATATAAAGGGAAGACTGGACAGCACCATGGTGATAAACTGCCCGTTTTATTGCATCATAATCCTTATCCTTAATCATCTGGATCTCCTGTACATGCTTCACCGGTGTCAGCCCATCCGGTGAAACACCATCTCCATAAGGGTCATCCTGTTCCAGTACAGGTCCCTGCCATCCGGCAAGATACGCCATTGCCATGGTATAATCTCCGCCATCGTTCTGATTCTTTGCAAAATGATTCCGAAGTGATATATGGTCCGCAGAAAATACAAGGTGTTCCCTTGGAAGCAGGGAGGATTCCAGCGCCGAGGACGTGGCTACCGCCCAGCAGGTGCCAAGCTCACCCTGATTTTTAATAACAGGAGCCCTTGCTTCATTCCGGCTGTCATATGACTTTGGCAGCCTTACATTTTCATCCTTGCCCGCCGGCTCTGTATTATCTTCCATGCTGCTGTCCCGGGTATTGGAACCACTTTCCGTTTGCCTGTGTTCCTGCTGCTTTTTGCCGTCTAACAGCGCACGTATCTCCGGCTCCATATATTGAAATGCTCCGTATCCAATCAGCAATACAATTAGAATCACAATGAATGTCTGAATTTTTTTAATCAATGTCTACCCCTTATTTTTTAATCTTAGGCGGTCTGGGTCCCAAGAATTGATAAAAATATGTTTTTATCATTCCATTATAAATCTTTCTGTTCTTATCTGCTTTTTTTCCAATATACTTTTCCGCATCTTCATAAGAGGTAATCAGATATTCTGACCAGGAATCCAGCCGCTTAAAGCTCTCTCCTATCTCCCGGTACAATCCCGGCAGGTTTTCTTTATCTTCAATTCTCTCCCCATACGGTGGATTGGTAATTACAAATCCGTATTTTTTTGGATGATTCAGCTGGGAAACGGCTCTTTGCTGAAAATGAATCAGATGATCCACGCCTGCCAGCTTTGCATTTTCTCTGGCTGATTTTATCACGTCACCGTCCATATCATATCCCTGTATATCCACTTCTATCTGATCATTTACATTTTCTCTTGCTTCATCCATTGCATTGTACCAGTGTTTCTTCGTTACCAGGTTGTCCCAGTCTTCCGATAAGAAAGAACGGTTCATCCCGGGAGCTATGTTGGCAGCCATTAAAGCTGCTTCTATTGGAAAGGTACCGCTTCCGCAAAAGGGATCAACCAGTATTCTGCTTTTGTTCCAGGGTGTCAGCATAATCAGTGCAGCCGCAAGTGTCTCTGTAATCGGTGCCTTACTTGTAAGCTGACGGTATCCGCGCTTGTGAAGGGAGACTCCGGATGTATCAATACCAATAGTAGCTTCATCTTTCATAAAAAATACACGTACCGGATAAGCCGGACCTGTTTCTTCAAACCACTGTATGCCATATACGCCTTTTAAACGTTCAACCATGGCTTTTTTCATGATCGACTGTATATCCGTAGGGCTAAACAGCTGGCTCTTAATAGAAGTAGCCTTAGTCACCCAGAATTTGCCATCCTTTGGAATGAAATTTTCCCATGGAAGTTCTTTTGTGCACTCAAACAATTCATCAAAAGTCTCAGCATGGACTTTCCCGACTTTTAATAATATACGCTCTGCTGACCTTAAAAATACATTGGCATAGCTCACAGCTTCCATATCTCCTAAAAAGGTAACTCGTCCATCTTCTACCTGACTGACTTCATATCCAAGGTCAATGATCTCACGCTTTAAAACGGCTTCCAGCCCAAAGTGGCAAGGTGCTATTAATTCAATTTGTTTCATTTTTTCTCCTATCTGTCTGCATTTGCAGGTTTCTTATAATGCTTTTTTCTTATAATGCCAGTTGTTTCACGGTATTTCCTTCAAAATCTTTAATTGAAAATACTCCATTTTCTAAAATTCCATACGTTGGCACATTTCCCTCTTTTGGCAATGACACGGAACCCGGGTTTAATAAGGTAAAATGCTTATACTTTTGGGCAACGGGTACATGGGTATGTCCATGAATAAAGATATCCCCTTCTGCCAAAGGAGGCAGATTGTCTTTGTGGAAGACATGACCATGACTGGCATAAATTGTGTTATCCCCCTCCATAATAATACAGTAATCTGCCATTACAGGGAATTCCAAAACCATCTGATCCACTTCTGCCTCACAATTGCCCCTTACTGCATAAATCTCATTTTTCAAAGGATTCAACATGGAGATGACCTCTTTGGGAGCATATTCCTTTGGCAAATCATTTCTTGGTCCATGATAAAGAATATCTCCCAGAAGCACCAGGCGTCCTGCCTTTTCTAATCTGTATGCCTCTAACATCTTTTTACAGTAAAAAGATGATCCGTGTATATCTGACGCAAACATAAGTTTCATTTGCATTTCCTCCATTCTTTTCATCTATCTCCTATATTAATGCCAGTGTCTGCCCCTGTCAATATTTTTACTTCCTTAATATTTTCTAAAATACGAACTATAAGGTATGGCGATAGGATTCCAGGTATCTTCCACGGTAAGCGTGGATTCCACCGATCATTGTCTTTACACGATAGCCTTTTTCCGCAAGTTCCCTGGCTGCAGCCATACTGATGGAACCACGTTCACAATATACGATAATCATCATATCCTGGGGCAGTGTATAACAATTGCCCAAACTTTCATATGGGATATTTACAGCTCCTTTTATATGACGTTCTACGAATTCGTCCGGTGTTCTGAGATCTATAATAAATGCGCTTTTATCCCTGACGTACGTATCCAGTTGTTTCGGTGCAATCATCTCAAAATTCATAAATACATACACTCCTTCCTGACTTAATATATGCAGAAATCTGGAAATGTGTGCAAAAAAACAGAGCCCCGGCCGTATTGTGGCCAAGACTCCATCTCTCTTTAAAACCGGTTGATTTTACTTGCTGTCCCTACCTGATGTCAGATATCCGGTTTTAGTAGTTGCAATCGCTGTATTCATCAGATTCGTGGTGACAGTCTGAAGAAGCATTGCGGCTTGCATTTTTGGAAGTATTGTTGCTTGTAGCGTTCTTAGAAGAATTGCTGTTCTTGTAAGAGTTATAGGAATTCTCGGATTCATTAGTACTGTTGTAAGCACTGTTTTTTTCGCTTGCATCCTTATAAGAATTGCTAGCTTTGTTACTTGCTTTGTTCTTTGATTCTACATTAGATTCATAGTTGTTCGTACTATTTTGAGTCTGGTTTTTAGAATTCATATTCTTTGCCATAGTTTCATTCCCTCCTGAATAATAAATATTTTTATTACAAAATTTATTATCTCAAAAATAGTAAAAAATATGTATTGCATTTTTTTCCAATCTATATTATAATTTGAGATGTAAAAAGAATTTACCCTTCAAAAAATTTTTTTTACAAACCCCTTATTAATTATTTATACTCCCCTCGAAAGACCCAAGTAGCTCCCCTGCTTGGGTCTTTCACTGTCTAAATATTCTCCAAAGAACAGTTCCGGTTCCTATTCTGCCTTTATTTTTTTCCACTTCTTATTGCGAATCATATCGAACACAGAGTCCATAATAAATACTGCCAAAGCGATCATTCCTGCTATTTCAATCGTCTGAAGCAGTGAATTCATCGCCTTTTGCTGTTCCCCTAAAAAGATCTGATAAACCGTCCGGTACATACCGGCTCCCGGCACTATAACCAGAATTCCCGGGATTAAGAATACCGTTACCGGAGCTTTAAATATTCTGGCAAACACATGGGAAATCAATGCGATCACAAGTGCTGCGAGAAAGTTCGCCATTACAATTCCCTTACTGTCTGCATTCAGCAGATACACAAGCCACCCTGCCGCTCCGATCAGTCCACAGTACACCAGATATTTTTTCGGTACCTGTATCACCGTTGAAAACGCTAATATTGCAACAAATGCACTCACTACCTGCACAATCATGCCTTTACACCTCCCATAATAATCATTCCGAATGCCACACCAATAACAATTGCAACGGCCTTTACAAATGCCTCCAGGGCTTTTGCACCGCCTGCAACATAATCCCCCTGAAGCGTATCCCGAATAGCATTCGTAATGGCAGCTCCGGGCACCAGGGGCATAATGGTACCAATAATGATCATGTCCATATTCATAACGGTAAATGGTATTCTGGACAGAAGGATCGCACCCACCGCTATTACAGCAGATGCAGCAACATCTTTAAAAAATGGATTAAAACCAATTTTAATTCCCAGCTTTAACACCAGTACCAGCAGTGCACCATCAATTGCCGCACCTAAAGCATCCATAGCCGTTCCGCCCAATAAAAGCGCAAAGGCCGATGCAACTACAATAGTAGAAAGATCCAATACTTTCTGGGAATATTCCCGGGATTCCAGGTGTTTCAGATCATGAAATGCTTCTTTCAGGGTAATTTCCCCGGCACAAAATCTTCTGGATATGGTATTTACAAGAGTAATTTTATTAAGATTTGTCTCCCGGTCTGCAATTCTTCGAATAACGGTCAGCGAATCGATCTGGGGATCATCCAGCGTAACAATCATACCGGTAGTTGTAACGTATGCTTCTGTGGTCTTTAAGCTGGATACTTTTAAGATACGGTGAATGGTGTCTTCCACACGGTAAATCTCGGCACCGTTTCGCAGCATGATCTGTCCTGCCAGCACCGCCGTATCCAGTAATAGTTTATAGTCTGTAATCTGTTCCATTTTTGCAATTCCTACTCTTTTTATTTTCAACGCTGTTATTCCAATATTTGCTTACATTCTACAATATTTTTCCCATAAAAGAAAGCTGTTATTAAAATAAAATGAAATTGCATTTCAATGCCCGGAAAAAATTCTTTCCATATAGAAAGCGCCGGTAAACTACCGGCGCCTGATAATCCTTATGCTTCAAATAATTCTGTTGAGAGATAACGCTCTCCGGTATCCGGAAGTAGCGCAACAATGGTTTTTCCTGCATTCTCCGGCTTTTTCGCAAATTCAATTGCAGTATGAAGAGCTGCTCCGGAAGAAATTCCAACCAGAATACCTTCTTTTTTTGCAATCAGCTTTGCAGCCTCAAATGCTTCTGCATTTTCTACTGTTACAATTTCATCATAGACATTCTGATTCAGGTTCTTGGGTACAAAACCGGCACCAATTCCCTGAATTTTATGAGGTCCGCCGGTACCTTTTGATAAAACCGGTGATGCAGCAGGCTCTACAGCAATGACTTTTATTTCCGGTTTCTTGGATTTTAAGAATACGCCGGTTCCGCTTAATGTTCCGCCGGTACCAACTCCGGCAATAAACATATCTACCGCACCTTCCGTATCTGCCCAGATCTCCGGTCCTGTTGTAGCCGCGTGGATTGCCGGATTGGCTGCATTTTCAAACTGCCCGGGAATAAAGGCATTCGGAATATCTTTTGCAAGTTCTTCCGCTTTTGCAATTGCGCCTTTCATTCCCTTAGCACCTTCCGTCAGCACAATTTCCGCACCGTATCCCAGAAGTAATTTTCTTCTTTCAATACTCATCGTCTCCGGCATGGTAAAGATAGCTTTATAGCCTTTTGCCGCTGCTACGCTGGCAAGCCCGATACCGGTGTTTCCGCTGGTTGGTTCAATAATGGTAGCACCCGGTTTTAAGATACCTTTATTCTCAGCATCTTCCACCATAGCCTTTGCCACTCTGTCTTTTACGCTTCCGGCCGGATTGAAGTATTCTAATTTCACTACCACTTTACCCGCCAGACCTAAAGCACTTTCAATATTTTTTAATTCCACAAGGGGAGTTTTTCCTACCAATTCTGTAATACTTCCATATATTTTAGCCATTTTAAACATCCTTTCTTAAATGCGTCAGGCTCCTGGTTCCCTTACTTAGCAATTGCCTGAAATGCCTGATCCAAATCATAAATAATATCATCAATGTGTTCCGTACCGATTGATAACCGGATTGTATTTGGTTTAATGCCGGAACCTGCAAGTTCATCTTCTGTCATCTGGGAATGTGTAGTACTTGCCGGATGTATTACTAATGATTTTACATCCGCTACATTGGCAAGTAAAGAGAAAATTTCCAGATGGTCTATGAAATCCTGTGCTTCCTGAGATCCGCCCTTGATTTCAAAAGTAAAGATCGAAGCCCCTCCCTTAGGGAAATAACGCTGATACAGCTCATGATACGGGCTGTCAGAAAGCGCCGGATGATTTACTTTTTCTACCTGGGAATGTTTGCTTAAATAATCAACTACCTTTAAGGCATTTTCTACATGACGTTCTACACGCAGCGATAATGTCTCTAATCCCTGTAAGAAGATAAATGCATGAATCGGGGAAAGTGTAGCTCCGGTATCACGCAATAAAATTGCACGGATCTTGGTCACAAATGCTGCCGGACCAACGACTTTCGTAAAGCTTACTCCATGGTAACTTGGGTTTGGTTCGGTAAGTGACGGAAACTTTCCGGATGCTTCCCAGTCAAATTTTCCGCTGTCAATAATTACCCCTCCAATGGTTGTTCCGTGTCCTCCAATAAATTTCGTTGCAGAGTGTACTACGATATCTGCTCCCAAATCAATAGGGCGTACCAGGTAAGGTGTCGCAAAAGTGCTGTCAACCACTAATGGTATTTTATGCGCATGGGCAATTGCCGCCACCTTTTCAATATCAATCAGGCTTGCATTGGGATTGCCGATGGTCTCAATAAAAACTGCTTTGGTATTTTCCTGAATTGCCGCTTCAAAACTGCCTTCCACATCCGGATCTACAAATGTTGCTGTAATTCCGTATTCCGGAAGAGTATGTTCCAGAAGATTATAGGTTCCGCCGTATATTGTCTTGGCTGCTACGATATGATCGCCAGCATGTGCCAGATTCTGAAATGTATATGTAATTGCTGCGGCTCCGGAAGCTACCGCCAGTGCTGCTACTCCGCCTTCCAGCGCTGCTATACGCTGTTCGAAAATGTCTTGTGTGGTGTTGGTAAGCCTTCCATAGATATTACCTGCATCTGTAAGGTTAAAACGTGCTGCGGCATGTGCGCAGTTCTTGAAAACATAAGAAGATGTCTGATAGATCGGTACTGCCCTTGCATCGGTTACCGGATCCGGATTTTCCTGTCCTACGTGTAATTGAAGTGTCTCAAATTTTAATTCTCTCTTTTCACTCATAATATTTCTCCTCACTTTTCACTATATTCTCATTGTCTGAACGAGTTATGCTGGTGCAGCCTTTCATATGCTGCAGCACGTGGCTTTTACCACAAATTTATTTTCATACTGTGCTTATTTTATGCACTTAGTATTCCAATTAACATTATTTACTTAGTAGGAATTATTTCTGAAAGAATATTACGTATTATAATTATTATATATAGTACATATATTCTTCTTCCCCATTTAATTTCTGATACTCTTCTACTAAATCAGCCAGCGTGGTGCTTTCCAGATAATGATTTACCTGCTGGTTGATCTTCTCCCAAACCAGTTCATTAATCGCCATTTGTACTTTATCCTGCTGCTCATTGGGCGCCACTTCATCTATAATACTGAACTTGCCTTCCAAAGCTGTTAATATATCAGATACCTGCATCTCTTCCGGCTTCATTGCAAGCATATATCCACCCTGCGGCCCTTTGATACTTTTTACTAATCCGGCTTTTCGGAGTGTTGCAAAAACCTGTTCCAGATAATTGACGGATATTTTCTGCCTGTTGGCTACGCTTGCCAGTGATACAGCTTCACTTGTAGAATGCGATGCTAAATCAACCAGCGCCCGCAGGCCATATCTTCCTTTTGTTGAGATTTTCATTTCATCACCTTTTTCCTGTTTTATTTCCTACCAAACCGATATGTTAAATAATATATCTATGTTATACAGGATAAATCTGTAAATGTCAATACCTAATTTAAAAAAACATTAAAAAAATAGAACTGCTCTTATCCTGCAGCTCTATTTTGTATTAACGCTAACTGGCTTTTTTGAGCAGATCTTCCAATCTGGTCTCTTTCGCAGCATCCTTGATCAGCTCCCACATTTGATTCCAGACACGCCTTGTAGGACATTTCTCACAATCTATTCCACAATCGGTTGACTTAATCAGGCATTCAACCGGCGCCAGGTTTCCTTCCACTGCAGTCAGAATATCATAAACCATAATTTCACCGGCAGGCTTCGCCAGGCAGTATCCGCCTCTTGCCCCCCGGGTACTGCTCACCAGATTTGCTTTCTTAAGCATACTGATAATCCGCTCCAGATATTTTTCTGAAAGATTTCTCCGGCCCGCAATATTCTTAATACTCTCTAAATGCTCTGAATCAGAATGCATTGCCAGATCCACTGCTATTTCTAAGGCATATATGCCTTTCGTAGATATCTTCATCGGCGGCCCCTGCTCTTAAACAGTGCCACAACAAGCACGATTACTATAATCGGAATAAAGAATCTGGAAAGAATTGCAATTGCGGATCCCAAAATGCTGAGCAATACAACTAAGATTACTACAACTCCCGTAATCACCAGCCACTTTGGTATCCCTGTCTGAAGATTAAAAGAATGAAAACTGCCATTCGGACGCCTGTTATCATTCTCATCCTCCTGAAAAGAAGATCCCTGACTCTGTGCCTGATAACCTGTTCCTTTAGCTTTATTGCTAGTCTCAATAATTGTTCGTGCAATCAGTAATGGACTCCCGATCTCGTTTAATATCTGGAATTCCGATTTTCCATTTTCGACTGCGTCTCTGATATATTCATCATAATACCGGATATTCTCTTCCACTTCCCGTGAACTGATCTCTCCTGATAATTGTGAACGCAAAGTATTCAAAAACTCTTGTCTATTCATCTTCGAATGTAAATCCTTTCTGCAGGCAGAAACTGCCTCATTACAAAGTTAGTAGTATTCCCACACTTGACAGCATACATATTGTAAGCTTGCTTACGATATGTCCAAATAAACAGTGTAAAAGTGCTTTCTTCCACACTACCTGTCGTAATTGTTGACATTATAGCATAGGTTTCTACTATTTTACAAGGCATTCTCCGCAAAACTTATCAGAGCGGTTTGTTATTTTCATCTTCAAATAATTCTGTGCTATAATAACGTTCCCCTGTATCCGGGAGAATGGTAACCACTCTTTTTCCGGGTCCCAGCTTTTTGGCAAGGCGCATGGCTGCCGCCACATTGGAACCGCTTGAGATTCCGCATAGCAGCCCTTCTTCTCTGGCAAGGCGTTTTGAAACATCCAGCGCTTCTTCATCTGTCACGATACAGATATCCTCATAAATATCCATGTTCAGATTCTCCGGAATCAGTCCGTCCCCGATTCCCATCTGCAAATGTGTTCCGATGCTTCCGCCTGATAAAATTGCCGCATGTTCCGGCTCAACAGCCCAGATCACAATATCGGGGTTTTGCCGTTTCAAAACTTCTCCAATGCCGGATAGTGTGCCGCCCGTACCCACTCCGGAACAGAAACCATGAATTGGTCCTTCTACTTGTTCTAGTATTTCCACGCCTGTATGGTATTTATGCACCAGCGGGTTATCCGGATTAATAAATTGCTGTGGAATATAGGCATTGGGATCTTCTGCTCCGATGCGCAGGGCTGTCTGCAGACACTCTTCAATGCAGGCTCCGATGTCTCCCTCATCATGAACCAGTATTACTTCCGCCCCATACTGTGTTACCAGTTTCCTGCGTTCTTCACTTACAGAATCAGGCATCACAATTTTTACCTTATATCCTTTTACAGCCCCAACCAAAGCCAATCCAATTCCCTGATTTCCACTGGTAGGCTCAACGATAACCGAATCTTTGTGAAGCTTTCCTTTTTTCTCTGCCTCCGCAATCATATTATACGCGGTTCTTGTCTTCACGGATCCCCCCACGTTTACACCTTCGTATTTCACCAGAATCTCGGCGCTGTCCGGCTGAGACAGCCTGTTTAAACGAACCATGGGAGTATGTCCGATCGCTTCCAATACATTATTATAGATCATTTCCTGCGGTTTCCTTTCCATTTCTTTATTTTCAACTCTTTAAACTGGCATCGTTTTCGATACTGAAATTTATGCTGATTAATATCATGATAATCTGTAAAGTCCTGTTTTAGACCTACAATTTTCTAATAGGAAGTATAGCATAGACCATTTGGATTGGCAATATGCTCCGTCCTCCAATCCCATATTTTATCACGCATTCCCGTAAACCATCACCCATTTTTTCTTATCGGGGAAAAAAATCAGCTTCACATTCTTCATAATCCCTTCTGCCACCATCTCACATTGATATTCCATGGAAGAAACCCCGGCAAAGTTCTTCTGCTCGGAGCACAGTACACGAATGTTGCCAATCGTGTGAATTTCTCCTTCTTCATCCTGGTATTTCACTAATCGCGGTATGCTGATTCCTGTTCGGGTAAACCAGCAGTAACATGCTATTTCTATCTGCTTTCCCCGAATTCTTCCCGCATCCGGTGAATCCATATTAATCCCTGTACCAAACGCCATGATAATTCCTCCTTACGTTTTTCGAACATTTGTTCTGTTTTTGTTATTATATCAGAATCTGTTCTTTAATTAAAGTAGTAATTAAAGGAAAACCGTAACCTAAGATCAGCAATATTGTATTCTTTCTCTGATTTTTCATATAAAAATCACATTTACCGTATATAATAGACAATCAAAGCATGTCTGTAAAATACCTGCATCAAAGATATATGAATTTAATTTTAGCAGGACAGAGCGTGCCGATTATTGCAATAATTTATCAGACTCAAAAGGAGGTGTGTATCTTGGAACTTTTATTTCAGAATGAAACGTCTTATGATGATGGATTTGAAAAATTATATTATGATACCTTGTTAGAAAATGATACTCCGGCATTTAAAGCAGTGAAACGTTACCAGCTTTGGGGAATTGGCTTTCTGCTCGTAAGTGTTTTGGCTTTAAGCCAGGCCCCGCATTTAAGAAGCTGGAGCCTGGGTGCTGCCGGAATGTGTGCATTGGTTTTTGGAATTATCTTTATTTATTTTGCAAAAGATTTTTACAAGAGATCCTTTGTTCGTAAGCTTCGCAAGTCAAAACAATCCTGCCTTTGCGGCAAAAAGATGACTTTTCAGATTACCCCCAGTACGCTCACACAGATCACTCCGGAAGAAACAACGGTTGTGGACTGGTCCGGCATTAAAAGCTGGACATTAATTGAAAATTATTATTTTCTGGAGCATGGCAGCAGATATATGGCTCTGGGAAAAAATAATTTTACAATCGGCTCAGCCGAGCACTTTCAAATCTTTTTAGACAATAAGTTTAGGAAGGAAAAGCTTAATCTGAAACAATGTTCTTGTTCCCAATAAAAATAGATCGCTGCAGAAATCATTTCTTATACCGGACTGCATTTCATATCTGGTTTGAAATTTGCTCTGCAGCGATCCCTTTTTTTCTAAAATATTCTAAAACTGATTTTCAAATTCTTCCGCAGGTATCGGCCTGCTGATCAGATACCCCTGGATATAATCACACCCGAATTCACGTAGCAGCTGCAATTGCTCTTCTGTTTCCACACCCTCAGCCACAACCTTCATATTCAATGCCTTCGCCATGGAGATAATACTGGATATAATAGTCTGATGACGAGGCTCCTTCAGGTTTTCATTACGGAAAAACATCATATCCAGCTTCAGTATGTCTACGGTAATGTCTTTTAGCAGATTCAGGGAAGAATACCCGGAACCAAAATCATCCATAGAGAAGAAAAAACCGCTTACGCGCATGGTACGCATAACCATTTCCAGAAGTTCTGCATTCTCAACCAGCACTGATTCCGTACACTCTAATTCCAGCAGGCCATTCGGTATATTATATTTTTCCTTTAGCCTGATATAATGTCTGGAAAAATCCCGTTGAAATACACTTATTCTGGAGACATTAACCGATATTTTAATGGGCTCCCGTCCTTCATCCAGCCATTTGCGCAGAAAACGGCAGGCTTCTTCAAACATATAACTGTCCAGATCAATAATAAAACCATTTTTTTCAAACAGCGGAATGAATCTGTTGGGCGGAACCACACCATAACCCGGACGTATCCACCTTGCCAGGGTCTCTGCCCCACTTACCCGTATTCCGTCCTGAATCTCAGCGATAGGCTGAAAATAAGCGCAGAATTCCCGGTTCTCCAAAGCTTTATACATAGCCGATTCCATTTCTTTTTCCGATAGAATCTGCCTGCGCATTTCTTCTGTATAGACTGCATATTTACTGCCTTCTAATACTTTTACACTTTTTTGAGCAAGATTGGCACAATCTATCATATCTTCTATCCCTATGGTCTTCCCGTGTTTTTCTACCAGATAGATCCCCGCAACCATTTCCAGCAGCAGTTTTTTTCCGGCCAGTCCTTTGAATTTTGCCAGTAGCCCTGCATTTTTCTGGAACCGCCTCTCCAGCTCATCGATACTGTCATACCAAAGTAGGGAAACAAAGTGATCTGCCGACACCCTGGCAAATATTTCTCCTTCGCGCTGGTCCCGGCTGCTGATCTTTGCCCAATACTGCAGTACTCTGTCTCCAAAATCATAGCCATAGACATTGTTTACTAATTTAAAATTACGCAGATCACAATACCACAGCGCATATTTCTTTTCATTTCTGTTTTCCAAAATTTGTTTAGCTTCTATTTTAAACCTGCTGAAATTAGAACAACCGGTTAGATCATCATATTCTGCCCTGTATTCAAGCTCCCGTCTGTTTCTAGTAGCTTCATCTACATCTGTTATTGTAAACAGAGACCGGTTAACAGAACCATCCTCCGCCCTTAACACGGTAAGAACAATATGACACCACATGAATTGACCGTCCGTTTTTTTCAGACGAACGGTAGTTCCTGCATTCATGGCACCATCCATCACTTTTTTAGAAATCATTCTAGCCTGTTCCCAGTCATTGGGGTGAACATCATCCCGGGTAATAAAGCGCTGGTTTCTGTCGCTCCCTACATTTTTGATTAATGTAAACTGTTTTGCCGGAGGCGATGCATAGTAACTGTCATCCTCTCTGTCATATTCCAGTAATATTGTCCCTGACAATTCCATGATTCGTCGGTAACATTCATCTTCAATCTGTCTGCGTACCTGTATCTGGAGAGTGCGGTTTTCTTCCTCACGGATTTTAACAGCATGGATATCCTGAATAAAACACAGGTACATTTCATCATCATTTCCACCGTTCATAGGCACCAGAGAAAACGCCTCCCATTTATAGTTGTCTCCCTGCGCTCTTCCTCTGAATTCTCCATACACCGTTGTTTTGCCTTCCTGCATCGCTTTTCTCACCAGGTCCCAGTTCGTAAACTGTTTAAAACGTACCCCGTCTTCGGGATGAATCCGGTCTTTGACTATAACCTCCAGTTCAGCATGGAGATCTCCCTTCTCCCATTTATGCAAATTTTCTTCGCTCTCATTCAGCATCCGCCTGTAATAATTCTTTGAAACATTCATGACGATCATATCTTTAAAAATATGATGAACGGAATTTAAATAACTGTAAATCAGATTACTTTCCTCCAGATGGTGCATGGCATTAATCTCTGCAAGATACTCTTTACTGCCTATACTTTTATGATTCTGACTGCCGGATTGGCTGCCTGTACCGGATTCCCCTTCATCCTTACATCTGTTTCGGTCCTTTTGTTTGTGTTCCATTCCCTGCTGATAGAATACAAACTGATTGCGTCCCATCTCCTTGGCTGTATAAAGTGCGGCATCCGCACGCATATAAAGTTCGTCAAAGCTGGTTCCGTCCTTTGGATAAACTGCTACACCCATACTGCCGGATACACAGATTCCCTCCTCATAATGCTTTGAAAGCTGCATGACGATATTTCCAAGCTTCTGTTCCAAAAGCGTATTCAGGGGGATATCCCTTAAACAAATTACAAATTCATCCCCGCCCAGACGCCCAACAATATCATTTATACGAACGGAAGTCTTTAAAATATTGGCAATCTCTCTTAAAACCTGGTCTCCAAACTGATGTCCCATCTGATCATTCAAAGATTTAAAGAAATCAATGTCCACCATTATAAAAATATGCCTGCTGGACAGCGGACTGTTATCTAACAGTCCCGATACTTCTTCGATAACCGTACCCCGGTTCAGCAGTCCCGTCAGGGGATCGATTTGAGAACGATTCTCCAGTTCAATGCTTCTTCTTTTTTCTTTGTCAATATTTCGAAACAGTATCATTGCTTTGACTTCGTCTGTATCAAGATCCGGAAGTAAAAATGTGCTGATCTCCGTCCAGAAAAGTTTACCCTGGGAATCCAAAAACCTGCAGTCAATTTTAAGGCTGCAGTCTTTTTTATAATACTTTTCAATCAATCTGCTTCTGGTAAAAAAACGCTCAAACGTTTGTCTGTCTTCCTCAAAGACCCACTGTTTTGTCACAAATGCAGCCAGTTCATCGTAGGTATCTATTTTTTGCGGAAGTTCTTCCGCCATGGGACCGCCGACATGTTCCACCGTATTCTCATTCAGATTACATTCATAGGACACAATCTCCCCTGCAAGCTGGTTCTCATTATACTTCCGCCATTTTTCATAGGCTGCTTCTTTTTCCCGCTGAACCGTATAATCCTCATATATGATAATGCCCCGCAGCACTTCGCCGTTCACACTATAAGTAAGCCGGTATTTCATCCTATACCAGTTGAGACTGCCCTTTCTGTTTTTTAAACGTACTATAATTTCCCCCATCGGAATACCATCCAGCATCGACTGGAAAAAACGGGATACTTCCGCTTTACTATCTTCAATTACCACCTCCGTATTCAAAATTTCATTCGGCATATTTGTAATAACTTCCGGAAGTCCAAAACTTTGAGCCCCCCTTTTTTCTATGTACAGTGTTCTTGTTTTGATATCAAATACATCCATGATTTTACCGGTCATTGCAAAAGCGATTCTGTTTTCTTCTTCTTTTAATGCCAGTGACTCTTCTGCACTCTTTTGGTTCGTAATATCCGTAATAGCGCAGGTAAGTGTACCACCCTGACCCGGATCATAATTGGATGCTACTCTCATCCACAACAATTTGCCAGATCTGTGGATATAACGGTGCTCACATTCAAAATCATATATATTTTGCGCAATCTTTTTATGCAGCATACGGACAAGTCTCTGATAATCCCCCGGATAGATTATCTTCTTTGCGTTGTTTAATTCTTCCTGCCCAGCTTCTTCTCCTGTATATCCGAACGTTTTATAATAACGGTCATTTGCCCATAAAATAGTAAATACTTTATCGCATTTCATCCTGCACACGCCGCAGGGGATATTGTTCCCGTAGTTCTTGTTATTTTCTGTCTCCATGGTTCCTCCATATACGGACGCTTCAGTCAATAATTCGTTAATTTGGAATGCTTTTATTATACCTTGCTTTTCTGCAAAATTCAATTATATAGCATGCAGAAAAACCATAATTTTCTGCACGCTATCCCTGCTTTTTCATATAATATACAGATACCATAATATAGAAAAGATGTGATACTTTTGGCAATTCGTATCTTTGTAGACCAGGGACACAATCCCAGCGGCTTCAATGCCGGAGCCGAGGGCAACGGTCTTCGGGAGCAGGATATCACCTACACGGTAGGAGCCTATCTTGCAGATCTACTCGCCGCGGATCCCCGTTTCGAGGTTCGTACCTCCCGCAATTCACCTACTGAAGTTCTCGGTACCAGTAATGCCACCAGCCTTCGTGAACGTGTAAATATGGCAAACAGCTGGCCTGCTGACTATTTTATCAGCATCCACGTCAACTCTAATACAAATCCTGCCATCAACGGTACTGAAGTCTACGTCTATCGCCCGGACTCAGCGCCTTATTATCTGGGACAGGAAATAGTGGATGAAATTGTGCGCCGGGTAGGGACAAAGGATAACGGTGTCCGGATCAATCCCGGCCTGTACGTACTGCGCCGCACAAATATGCCGGCGGTTCTGGTAGAACTGGCTTATATCAGTAACACCAGCGATGCACAGCATTTAAGGGATGACCAGTATCAGTTTGCATATGGCATTTACGTGGGACTTTTGAACTACCTGGGACTTCCCCAGCTGTAATTGTAATAACGTTTTTCAGCTGTTTTTTGTAATATCCGTTCCCTCCCGCTCTTTCATCAACAATTTCTGATCAATTTCAACATTTTTTTCTTTCTTGTCATGTTTTTGTATGATATAGTATAAAGAGTTAAAAATAATCATAAAACAGGGAGGGAATTTTCTTGAACGAAAGAAAGATCATTCAAGTTGAGGACAAGGTACCATTTAAACTGCTTGCTCCTCTGAGTATTCAACACATGTTTGCCATGTTTGGCGCATCTGTGCTTGTTCCATTTATTTTTGGAATCAGCCCCGCAATCGTATTGCTTACCAATGGTATCGGTACTCTGCTATTTATCCTTATTACAAAAGGGAAAGCTCCTGCATATCTCGGATCTAGTTTTGCCTTTCTTGCACCCGCTGGTATTGTAATTGCCAAATGGGGGTACTCATACGCCCTGGGCGGTTTTGTTATCGTCGGTTTATGCGGATGTATCCTGTCGTTTATCATTTACAAATTTGGGACAAAGTGGATTGACATTGTTCTGCCACCGGCAGCCATGGGTCCTGTGGTAGCCCTGATCGGACTGGAACTGGCTGGAACGGCTGCTTCTAATGCCGGAATTTTATCATCTACATCTTATACTCTGGATCAGGCATCCGGCTTGTATGAGCAGACGGTTACTCCGGTAGCAATGAATAACCTGATAGTATTCTTAATCACATTAGGAGTTGCGGTATTCGGAAATGTACTTTTTAAAAAATTCCTGGCAGTCATACCAATCCTGATCTCCATTATTGCCGGTTATATTTCAGCCGTCATTTTCAATGTAATTGACCTTGGCACTATTAAGGAAGCACTTGCAACACCCTTTATTTCCCTGCCAAGCTTCCAGCTTCCGCACTTTAAGGCTGAAGCTGTTCTGATACTGCTTCCGGTTATACTGGTAATTGCTTCTGAGCATATCGGGCATCAGGTTGTAACCAGCAAGATCATTGGCCGTGACCTGCTAAAGGATCCAGGACTTCACCGTTCTTTATTTGCCGATAACTTCTCTACCATGTTATCCGGTCTTGTAGGCTCCGTACCTACTACTACTTATGGTGAAAATATCGGTGTAATGGCTATGACAAAAGTATACTCCGTTCGCGTAATCGGCGGTGCTGCCGTGCTCTCGATCCTGTGTTCTTTCATCGGACCGATGTCCGCATTAATCAACACCATTCCAGGACCCGTTATCGGCGGTATTTCATTCCTGCTTTACGGTATGATCGGAACTTCCGGTATCCGTATCATGGTAGATGCCGGTGTAGATTACGGCAAAAGCCGTAACCTGACACTGACTTCCGTAGTCTTTGTCACCGGACTCTCTGGGGCGGCACTTACACTTGGTAACGTAGAATTAAAAGGTATGGTACTTGCATGTATCGTTGGTATGATTTTATCCCTTTTATTCTATATCTTTGATAAGCTGAAGCTGACCAACGACAGAGAAGAAGCCTAGAGCGTGTTTAAGTATATAAAAATCTCTTTTCCAAAAGGTTAGCCCCAACGGAAAGAGATTTTTATTTAACCGGATTTTTTACAAGAAATTTACCATTGACTTTTGAAAACTTTACATCCATTTCCTATAATTTTCATGGCGGCACAAGAATTATCTTATATCAGAAACTTTCAAGTGAACTTCCAGGGCTATCCGCCCTTACAAACCATAACAGAGAGGTATCTTTCTATGAAATTTAAATTGACTGCCTTAGAAAAGCAATGGATCTTATATGATGTGGGAAACTCTGCATTTATTCTGCTCGTCTCTACCATCATCCCTATATATTTTAACTATCTTGCTGACAACGCCAATATTTCGTCTGTCAATTATCTTGCTTACTGGGGTTATGCTGCATCCATTTCTACCATTTTAGTTGCCCTGATCGGTCCAATTGCAGGAACGATATCAGACACCAGGAGCTATAAGAAAAAATTCTTTATCCTTTCCATTGGCGTCGGAATTGCAGGCTGTATTATTCTTGGTTTCCTTCACTCCTGGATCTGGTTTCTGGGAATTTTTATTATCACTAAAGTTGGTTATTCTTCAGCAAATATTTTTTATGACTCTATGCTCACCGATATTACGGTATCTGAACGTATGGATAGAGTATCTTCCCATGGCTATGCCTGGGGCTATATCGGAAGCTGCATCCCTTTTATTGCAAGTCTCGGTCTGGTACTGGGTGCAGGCAAACTGGGACTCACCATGACACAGGCAATGGCTATGGCTTTTTGCATTGTGGCAGTCTGGTGGCTGGTTTCTTCCCTGCCTCTGATTAAAAATTACAGACAGATACATTATGTAGAAAAATCAGGCAATGCTGCAAAAGAAAGTTTTGGAAGGCTTTTTAGAACCCTGAAAGATATGAAACGCCAAAAGCATATTTTTATGTTCCTGCTGGCTTTTTTCTTTTATATCGATGGTGTGTACACCATCATCGATATGGCAACAGCGTATGGTACCTCACTGGGTCTTGATACCACCGGTCTCTTACTGGCTCTTTTACTGACACAGATCGTTGCTTTTCCCTGTGTTCTTATCTTTGCACGGATTGCACAAAAGCAGGATACTACCCGGCTCATTTCCATCTGTATAGCAGCATATCTGGGCATCACCCTGTTTGCAATGCAGCTGGATTCCCAGTTAGAGTTCTGGATATTAGCTATATGCGTCGGCATGTTTCAGGGAACGGTACAGGCACTGTCCCGCTCCTTCTTTGCCAAGATTATCCCTCCCGATAAATCCGGCGAATACTTTGGTATTCTGGATATCTGCGGAAAAGGAGCCTCTTTTCTTGGAACCACTCTGGTAAGTATCATCAGCCAGATTACCGGTAAGGTAAATCTGGGTGTGGGTGCCCTGGCAATTATGTTTATCCTTGGGTTCGTTTTTTTTAGACGGGCAGTACGACTTACGAAAGAACTGCAGTCATCCCAGTCAGAACCGGATACCATGACTACCACTTCCTGACAGCATCCGTAATTAATTTCTATTTTTTGTACTTTCTCCCAATTCCGCCCTCCATGTGGTCTATGGGGGTCTGTACAAATACAGCGCGTTTCAAAGCATCTAATCCGTATCTTTTTCTGATATGATCTACAGCTGCGTCAAGCTTTTCCAACTTTTCAAAATCGATTGGATCAAACAACTGCATTTGACGGATGTAATCCTGTTCATGTATCCTCCCTGTATGAATACCCAGATGCCGTATCGGCACACCATCCCACAATTCATCAAACAGCCTCGCTGCCGCATGGTAAATTTCCAGCGTGATATCTGTGGCCTCCGGCAAAATACACTGATGGGATTCGTAGTGGAGTTCATAATTTTTAATACCCACTGCCACTATTTCTGCTTTCACACCGTCATGGCGAAGCCTTGCCGCCACAGTTTCCGCAAGTGCCAGCAAAACCATCTTTGCCGTTTTTCCATCCACTACATCAAAGGGTATCGTTGTAGAATTTCCGTAACCCTTATTCGGGGGCGGCACCGGTTCTACTACCGATACATCTATTCCATTTGCAAATCCCCAGATAACCTCCCCATGCTTTTTCAGATGGTCTCTTAAAATCTGCAAATCTGTATGCGCCAGTTCTCCAATTGTCCGTATGCCTAACTGTACTAATTTTCTCGTGGTTGCCCTGCCCACAAAAAATAAATCTGACACCGGCAGCGGCCACATTTTCACAGATATCTCTTCGGGAAAAAGAGTATGTACCATATCCGGCTTTTTAAAATCGGATGCCATCTTCGCCAAAACTTTATTTTTAGAAATACCAACATTTACGGTAAACCCTAATTCCCGGAATACCCGGTCTTTTAAGGAACAGGCTGCTTCTATGGGATCTTTCCAAAATCCCTGAGTACCTGTCATATCTAAAAAAGCTTCATCGATACTGTATTGTTCCACAACCGGAGTGAAATCCCTTAAAATTTTCATTAATGCTGCAGATGCTTTTTCATACAATTCAAAATCAGGAGGAACCAACACCAGCTCCGGGCATTTCACCCGGGCCTCTGCAATAGTTTCTCCTGTTTGTATCCGGTATTTCTTTGCAGGAATGGATTTCGCCAATATAATTCCCCTGCGCTTGCTACTGTCCCCGCCCACTGCAGATGGAATTGTACGCAGATCCTGTACAGCTCCCAAATGCTCTAAACGGTATACGGCTTCCCAACTCAAATATGCGCAGTTTACATCTACGTGAAAGATTAGTTTTTCAAACATATGTTCGCCTCCTGTTTTCATCTTATAAGAACATATATAGGATGTAAACAGGTAAATAATGGATTATCTATAAGAAATCCAAGGTCTGCTGAACATATTCCGAACTGCCTTTCAAACGTGCGGGAATCTGATGCAGAAGTTCCTTTGCCCTGTATTCATCAAAGATCCAGTCCCTGAGCTCCTCGCTTTCCAGTATCAGGGGCATCCGGCTGTGTACGGGTTTCATTGTTTCATTCGCATCCGTGGTTAAAATTACAAAACGTTCCTGTCCTTCATACAGATTATAAAATCCTGCAAGAAACAATATTTTTCCGTCCTCTCTCTGAAACGTAAACTTATTCTTATGAGCATCCCATTCATAAAAACGTTTCGCAGGAATCACACATCTTCTGACCAATATGCTTTCCCGGAACATTCTCTTTTCCAAAGCCGTCTCGGATCTGGCATTAAAAATTACACCTTTTTTATCGAATCCCGGAAATCCCCAGGTGAATATTTCTTCAGCAAATTCTTCCTCTCTCCCAAGGATAACAGGTGCAGCAGCTGTGGGACAAATATCTCTGGAACTATATTCTTTCCACAGCTTTGCATCCACCTGACGGACTATTTTTTCCATTTCTCTTGCCGTATCATCATCTATATAATATCTTCCACACATAGGGAAGCCTCCTTTTTCTATATTTTCTTAACCCGGACTTTTTCAACCCGCCTTTCCTTCATCTGCAGCACTGTAATTTCCAGATTCTTATAAGAAAAACAGTCCCCTTCTTTTGGAATTCGGTCAAGTTCCTCCATTACCCAGCCACTGACGGATACCACTTCAAATTCCTGTTCCATATCCAGTTCTTCAAACAGCTTTTCAACATTCATACAGCCAATCACAACGTATTCGTCCTGTCCGGTCTGCTCCATTTCATGAACAACCTTGTCGTGTTCATCCCATATTTCACCAACCAGTTCTTCCAATATATCTTCCAGTGTTACAATACCAACCGTTCCTCCAAACTCATCAATCACAACTGCAATATGGGATTTCGCCGCCTGCAGCTCCTTAAGCAGAATACCTATTTTCTTATTTTTAGTGGTATACAAAGCCGGTCGGATAATGGCAGCCAATTCCTGCTCCGTGTGATAAATATGATTGTGGAAATCCTTCTGATACACAATTCCTTCAATGTGGTCAATGTCTTCTTCATAAACCGGAAGCCTTGAATATCCTGTCCTTGCAAAAACACCTGCGATTTCTTCTTTCGCCGCATCCAGAGGTATGCCAACCACATCCACTCTGGGTGTAAAAATATCAATAGCCTCTATTTCGGTGAATTCAATGGCACTTCGTATGAGCGTACTTTCCTGCTCATCGATTCCGCCTTCCTGCTCTGCTTCGTCTACAATTGTCAGCAGTTCTTCTTCTGTAATTGTTCTGTCCTCTGAATTTTTAAACATCTTCGACAACAGTTTCTTCCACTGGCGGAAAAGAAAGTTAAAAGGCGTTAAAATCCAGACAAAACAATTCAATATGGTGGCTGAAAACATAGCGAATTTTTCCGGTGACTCTTTTGCTATACTCTTTGGGGAAACTTCACCAAAAATCAAAACTACTATAGTCGTAACAATCGTAGATATGCTGGCACCCAGGTCCTCTCCCAATAGTTTTACAAAAAGTACGGTAGCAAGCGATGCCGACGCTATATTTACTATATTATTGCCAATTAAAATGGTAGATAACAAACGGTCATAATCCTGGGACAGTTTTAACACCAGAGCCGCCTTTTTATTCCCTTTTTCCGCCATATTTTTGATTCGAATACGGTTCAGAGAAGAAAAAGCTGTTTCTGTAGCCGAAAAATACGCAGACATTATAATACAAATTACAATAATTATAAGTGACACACTGTTACTATCCATCTAATAAAATCCTCCTTCAGATATGTTCCCTGTTTTCATTAGCTTCACTTCCATCATACAGCTTCCGCCCCATTCTTTCTGTCATAATCATATAAAAATACACAAAAAGACATAGCCTGTACTTCACAAATACAGGTTATGTCCATTTTTATTTTCATATTTACTTATAAACCGATTAAAATAATAAAATAAAGGTCGGTCAGCGTCGCTATCGGCGTCGTCCATTTGTTCTTCCCTCTCTTAAAACTGCTGTTATTATTTTGTAATTATGTTATATTATATGCTATGCCAATAAAAAAATCAATAGGCTTTGGTTCCTTTGTATAATATTATCCAGGTATTCCAGATCTTCGTAAAGCTGCTCCATTGGGATATCCTATCATTACTGCCATATCAATCCGGCTCTGTTTCAAACAGCCGCATCTCTGAAAGATGGAGTGTGGGATAATTACATGTTCCATACCAGGCGGCTGAGCTGCGAAAACCATCTGGATTTCACAGCGAATGTCCGCGGGCCGTCAAAAAGTGCTCCACTCCCTGCATTTTTCTATCTTAATAGTTGGATCGAATCCCTGTTCTTTTCCCATATTAGATAATACCTCACATGGGAATTCCGGACAGACACCGCAATGATCATATTTATTTTTCTCACAGCAGCTCTTCACCTCACAGGTTCCGCCCCAGAAAGGTCCTTCCATATTCAAACATCCTTTGCATGCCACTTTGTCCTTTCTTTCACAGGAATTGCAGCAAACGCCGCATCTTGATTCATGCATAAAAATACCTCCTTAAAATTTTTATTCATTTTCCAAATTTTTTTCTCCATCTGCATCTTTGTCCAGGTATTCACTCATGAATTTCAAAATCCACGCTTCCATGGAAGATGCCATCAGATACTGTTGTTCCAATATTGTTTGTCCTGTCATTGGGATATGGGTACGCTTCTGCGAATTTTCCCCAATCACCTCTTTCAGGTCTGAGATTCCTTCCCGGATATGTTCCAGCAATTCTTCTCTTTTTGCAGGCGCTGCGAAATCCAGGTTCATAATAACAGCATTAAAATCCAGGAAAATACTTACCGACTGCATTGCCGTCTTCTCCATAAGTTTCTCGAAATATGCATCGCCTTCCGGCGTAATCATATAAACAGATTTTTCCGGCATTTTTCCATCCTTCATTACATTTCCTTTAATATACCCCTTGTCCTCCATCTGGACCACTTTCTTGTATATCGATGGCGTACTGATTTTTACCCATCTGGAAATATTGCGGTACTCCACACTTTTCTGCAGATCATATGCACTTTGTGGTCTCTGCTTAATCATTCCTAACACAATTAGATCTATTGCTGCCATTTTTCCTTTCCTCTACCTCTCTGCTATATTTTATACTACTATACTTTATATCACGTGTCAATAAAAACATATTACTTTGCTTATGTTCTATAAACAGCGGACACTGTCCCCAATAATCAGCTCTGTATTCACATAGATCTTAACGGATTCTTCCACATCCCCCTGGATTCGCTCCACCAGCCTGCCGATGGACACATAAGCCTTTCTGTCATGCAAGGCACAAATGCAGGTAGGCTGATAATCCATGAGGGCAGTGTCCGGAATCGTATCAAAACCCACAATTGAAATATCATCGGGTATTTTATAACCGTTATTTTCCAAAGCTTTACTGATCCCGATCGTAACCTCATAATTTTCCGAAAAGATAGCCGTTGGGATATGTTTTTTATCTTCTATGTAACGCTGCATGCCTTCAAAAGCTTCCTGGGTTCCCCCTCCGATATCCACAATTCTTTCATTTCTCCGGCTCTGAAGTCCCTTTTTCTCCATAAACCGGTTAAAAGCTTCCCGGCGTTCGTACATATTATAAAAATTATTTGTATTGCGGAAATAGAGGATATCACGATGCCCGTTTTTATAGAGATAATCCAATCCCATTATGACTCCCTGATGGTTATTCAGCATAATATTGTCTGTATGCAGATCATTAAAATCCTGATCGCAGACCACAAAAGGTATTTTAAAATTCAGGAAGCTGGCATAATCATCCTCTTCCATATAGGCTGCATTCACATAGACACCTGCCACATTATCCCGGATACATTCATCCAGAAACGCTCCAATATCATCTTTTCCCCGGATTACATTTACCAGATCCATCTTATATCCGTATTCCCTCGCCCGCCTGGATGCCTGTTCGAACGTTATGTACGTCCTGGTATTCTCAGAACTGTCCCAATATGGCCGGTCTTCCAAAAAAGCAAGCATGCGGATAATTTTTTCATTTCCACCTGCGGACTCATCCTCCGCTGTCTTACTTTCCAGATAATCCAATACCCTTCTCCTGGTATCTTCATTTACCCCCGGACGGTTATTAATTGCCAGGGAAACCGTAGCTGTAGAAAGCCCAAGCTCCTTTGCAATATCCTTAGCCTTCACCCTCATAAAAACCTCCTATGACGCACTAATGCGATTTTAATAAAAAGAAATAACATACATTATTTCACAATTGTCCTTTAAATTTTTAAATAAATTTAAATTCTTTTAAATTTATTGTACCTTTGCACATCAGATTTGTCAACACACAAAGCAAAAAAATGGTTTTTTAAAAAAAGGACACTTTGTAGACGGGGGAGTACGACTACTACCCTCCTATACAAAGCGTCCTTAATCATCTAAACATTTCTTTATAAAAAGCCGGATGTTTTTTTCTTCTTCTTCTTTATTTTGCGTATCCCTTCCCAACCGGTCACACAGGCCAAGGAGCGCTACTTCCTGCAGATCTGTTCTTTTCTTCATTCCTTCCAGATCTGCATGGGGCAGCCCTTTCACCACAAACAAAATCTGCATGTGATAGCGCACCAGTCCACATACTGCTTCTATAAAATTATTATCTTCATCGAAAAAGGACAGGAATTCCCTGGCCAGCTGCTCACCTGCCTGATCATGGTTATAGGAAGTGATTCTACCCTTTTTCATTCTCGTTGTAGAGGGTTTTCCAATATCGTGAAGCAGGGCCGCCCACATAAAAACTCTGGGATCCCTGCTCCGCTTTCTTACTTTTGCCGCTACATCAATAACCTGCATCGTATGAATCCATACATTTCCTTCTGGATGATATATTGGCGACTGCTCTGTATTGCGGAGTTCATAAAGCATTTGAAAGGGGTAGTCTTTAAACAAACCTCTTTCATACATTTCATTTAAATAAGATGACGGGTTTTCATCTTCTATCATATGGGTCTGCATTTCCAGAAATATTTCTCTCTGGTTCATCCCTGCACCTCTCTGTAGATCACAATCCCGCTTACCACACTGCCCGGATGAGAAATGTGAAAATTCTTTACTTCCACAAGTTCATCCCTGATCTGCCCAATCAGCCGGATAGGTCACATATAGAAATCTGGCACTCTGGAGCACCGAAAACTGAATTTTGGAGCCTTTGGGAATGAGTATTATTTCACCCGGGCCCGCTGTTACACTTTTCCCATTGGCAATAATCGTAAGGGAACCTTCGATTACGTAATCTATTTCATCATAATTTAATGTCCAGTCAAAAGTAGTTTTCTCCATCTCCATAATTCCGCATCCAAGTCTGGGACTTTCCGGCAATGTAAACAGATCATGTGTATAGACCTGATCTGTTCCTTTCCCGGTATCAAGACGGTCGGAAGGTTCCACTTTTACCGCCGGAACTTTAACCTTAATTATATTACCGGCTGTCTCTTTTTGATTATCTTTTGTCAGCTGCCCCATCTGTCCTAATTTTTCTGCCAGAATCTGGGCAATCATTTGCTCGATTGATTCTTTATTTATATCCATTGACGGCATTCTCCTTCTATAATCATTCTACTTTGCAGAAGCCTGTCCTGAATGATCCTCTTTTAATGTCCTGTTAGAAATAAAAACAGCTACCATTACCGCTGTAATCCCTCCTACCAGTTTTCCAATAATCATTGGAAAAATCATAGTAGAATTAAATCCTGCGGTAAATCCCAGATGATCACCGAAAACAAAGGCTGCCGATACGGCAAACGCCACATTTAATATCTTTCCCCGGTTGTCCATATCTTTCATCATTCCAAACATAGGAATACTGTTTGCCAGACTGGCTACTAATCCTGCTGCTGCAATGTCATTCATCCCAAGTACTTTTCCAAGCTTCATCAGTGGCTTTTTGAATACTTTGGTAATTACATAAACCAGTGGAAACGCACCTGCCAACACAATTGCGATGTCTGCAACTACGGTAAATCCTTCACTTAAAGGATTCATACCTTTGATCAGGACAATTCCCGTCAACTGCTCGATGATTCCCACACCCAGTCCCAAAGTAATAACCGCCACAACAAATTTACCGAAATAAGTAAATCCTTTTACCATGGCATTTTCAAATTTCCAGAGTCCCAGAGCAATCAGAAGGGCAAAGATAATAATTGGAATCAGATTGCGCAGTACCATTCCAATGGAATACCCTGCTACAAGTCCTCCAACGAAGGAACCGATGGGAATGGTGATGACTCCAGCCAGAACACCCGTCGCCAGATATTTCCGGTCAGACTCTTCAATAATTCCCAGTGCAACCGGAATGGTAAATACAATTGTAGGTCCCAGCATAGCCCCTACAATCAAACCACCAAAATTTCCAGCATTGGGATCTAAAGCCAAGGCTTCTGCAAGTGGCGCTCCACCCATATCATTTGCCAGAATCGATCCGGCAAACATAGCCGGGTCAGCGCCCAGAAATCCAAACAGCGGTACGATAACCGGTTTTAAAAGATTCG
>NZ_JNGB01000207.1:0-7395 GCF_001029355.1 Robinsoniella sp. RHS | reverse complement strand
AATAATCAAGTTTACATATTCCACCAGATCCACTATGGTTGTTTTTTCATTCACAAACCCTTCATGCCCTCCAGTTTCTTTATCGGTTGCAGTTGTTCCTATTTCCGGCTTTGGCTTATAATCATTGGTAATTGTCCCTAAATCCACTACCGTCATATTTTTCTTAATGACAATATCAAATGGTTTCATAAGGATCTTATCTGCATTTGCTTCACAAGGCAGTTCCTCAAACCGATACGTATCATATAGAAGTGCCCCTTTATTGTCATCCAGTGTATCCAGACTTCCAAACCAGATACCATCCTCAGCCGTTTTACCTCTGTTTGTATTCTGGCTGTGTGGAACATGGGCGGATGCAGTATTAAATATGCCGTTTTCATCTGTAATTACAATATGGCTTTCCTTTGTAGTTTTTGAGGTTAGTTTAAACGGCACGCCTGACATCCGATTCAGATCACCATCAGATACCTTGATTCCTTTTAAATCACCACGGATTGGTTCATTTTTAATAGCCTGGTCACCTGTCAGCACTACCATTTCTTTATCCTTTTGAATATCAAAGGTCTGGCTTAATTTACCAGTTGGCTGGTAACCAATTGGCGGGGATACTTCCAATGCTTCATAGGAGCCGTAAGGAAGCAGGTCATTTGCTGATATATACCTGCCATCTTTATCTATCTCTACTGTCTTAACAACTTTCCCTGGCTGGTATAACTTTCCTTCCACTGGAACCGGCTGTTTGCTTCTATTAATGATCTGGATCACCGTTCCTTCTAAGGATGCACCACCTTGAGGCTTATTCACATTTATTTCATTGTCCCATTTTTCAATCTGCACACCTCCGCGTATATATGGTTCCGGTGATGTAACTGGCTGAATAGATGTGATTGGTTTTCCTGTTCCCTGTTCTACTTCAAAATTTCTGATGTACAATATTGGATCCAATTTATAACCTGTTGGTGCTTTTGTTTCCTGAATCGCTATCGTTCCTAAAGGAATTATTCTATTACCCTTTGTATCTAAATAAAAATCATCACCACTTACTTTTTCTGCACTCCGGAAATTAATCCTTCCATTCTGATTAGTTGCAATCACCCAAATCCGCTTTGGCTGAATTCCATTCAATGCATCCTCGTCTTGATATTGTCCATCATAATATTTGACCGTATATTCTGCACCTTCAAAATATCCGCTTCCTACAGGCACTTCCTGCCCTGTTCCCGAATCAATCTTTTTCAATAGTAATGCCACAGGATCTGCTACCGGTTCATTTACAATCGTACAAATACTTGTTTTACCGCTCACAACTTTTATAGAATACTTCTCGGTACTCAATTTAAAACCTCTCGGAGCTTTTATTTCAACTGCTGTATAATCTCCTGACGGTAATGGAACTTCCTGTGATTCGCCATTCGCTTTTATAATGAGCCTTTCCCCTATTTCAGCGCCAGTAGCATCATCCGTTACCTTAAATTCTGCACCTTCCAAAGAATAGCAGCTGTTCCCGTCCGTAATCGATGGATTAGCGGAAACTTTTTTGATCTTTGCCTTTCCCTCTTCCGGGATATCCGTTGATGTAAAAGAAACATCATTTAGCCGGTAATCACTGCCTGGATAAAATCCTAACTCTTCATTAATGGATATTTTGTAGACTTTTGGATCCAATTGATAACCTCTCGGCGGAATGGTCTCTTTGATAAAATAATTTCCACAGGCAAAGTAAATTCGTTCAAACTCAATTTTACCCTGTTCATTTGTTATACCTGTTGCAATCCCCTGGGTACACTCCCGATCTCCATACACAGTGTATTCTGCCCCGGCTAAAGATAATCCTGGTGTCGGTGTAGACGTTCCCGTATTCGCATCAATTTTATATCCATTTACTTTCGCACGGAATATCCGGTCTTTTATCGTAACACTTTTTGACGCACCGGATCCGATTTTGATTGATTTTATGGTTTCGTTTAATGCGAAACCTTTCGGCGCTTTTATCTCTTTGATAAAATAATTTCCTGGTGCAAGTTCCAATTCTTCTTTTACCGGCTCCCCTTTCTTATCCGTCTTTACTGTAGCAACTTTATCGGTACATTTTTTGTCTGTATACACCCCAAAGGATGCAGATAAATCCAGATTTTTCTGAAATTCATACGGATAGATAAATGCTCCCAGGCTGTCTGCCATGTCTTTATACACCACTAATGCTCCCGTAGGATTATAATGATAAGAATACGTAGAACTGAGATTCTGATAACCACTGCTGTTTGACTGGTTTTCCCAATAAACGGAATACTCAACCAGACCGTTCTCCTCATCTACTTTTGTAATGGTAATGGTATAAGTTCCTATCTGTCCGGTCTGCGGGGCGGCAAAATCATGCCCAGAAGCACAGGTAGTCATTGTTATACTGTCACCTGCAAATGCTCCGTCACTGCAAACGATATACCCGGTGCCATTATAAGCGACATTGGGATGTCCGTCATAAACAACACTTGCCGTTCCGGTAAATACATCTCCAACTTTTGGATCATCCAGATCCCCTGTTGCTCTGGGAGAAGTCATTTTGGCTCTGGCAGAACGATTCAGATCCGCTTTATCCGAAAAAGAGACTTCAAACAGTTCATCCATTTTTGCTGTTGCTAAAAAATGTCCTCGTTTATACGCTTTTTTGCCAATGTTATATACGGAATCCGGCGTTTCATAGCTTTTGCCCTCTGTAAACCATTTACTTGTATAGGAAGAAACAGAAAAGCCATCTTCCGCAACTGCTTCTATCCGTACTTCTCCCGGAGCATCAGATCCGGTAGCATAACGGAATGTTTTTTCCTGCCCTTGTCTTAATTCTGCCAGAAGGTTTCCTTCCACATCCAGAAGCCGTAAAACACCGCCCGCCGTTTTTACACGAAACGTCTTTGTAAACTCCCCAGCATCTTCTTTCCTGAATATTTCTGACTCTGTTTCTATGACAGGATCTTTTTTTACCTCTATTTTTGTTTCGGACACTGCTTCCGTTTTCGGTTCTGTTTCTGCCTTTGTTTCCATGACAGCCTGAGTCTCCGTTTCCGTAGTACTTTCTACCGCAGTTTGTGTTTCTGCACTGGTTTCTGTTACCCCTTCTGTTTCTTTCCTAGGCTCTGTCCCGGTCTCAGGTTCTATTGCTTCCGTTTCCTCTTCCACAAAAGATCCATAAACAAGAACCTCCTTTTCCGGCATTACAAAAGTAATCCCCTGATCGGTTGCCTGAACCGGAACATCGTTATAATCTGCTGTTACCTGGATCTTTTCCAAACGGTATCCGGCATCCGGGGTTGCTGTGACAGTAACCACCTCATCTTTTTTATATAGCCCTTCCACCCGATCCAGGGTTAAAGTCCCATTTGCACATTCCTTTATTTCTACCTGATATGGCTGTATTTCTGTTTCTTTCTCTGTCATTGCTGCCTGAACAGAACTCCCACAGGCAGAGATGACTACCGCTGCCGCTGAAACAAATGCAACTGCCCGCCTTAAAATATTCTTCATACGTTTGATTTTCCTTTCATTCTGAACTATGGTTAACGGTGCCATAAAAAAAGAACCTTTTGGCGGCTCTCTTGCTTTTATCCATCTTATTTTTTTGTAAACCAACTTCATCACTTTCCTTTCTGAATCATCATTTTTATTTTGTTCACAAAGACCCACTTTTTTTACTTTCTATATTTATATTTTTCCTTAAGTATTCCACTAAATATAACTCCTGTTCTTCATCTTCCATGCGCTGCTCATATTCACGGATAATTTATCCTCTAATTTGTACATGGGATTCTCTCCTTGCGGACTATCTTCCTTGTACCAGTTTCCTTATGTACTACAACAAGAATACCGTCTGTTTCTTCTTTCAGCATCCAGTTATTTGCATTTAAATGTTTCTTTGATAATATCTCTTTTTGAATCCTGGTTAGTCGTTTGTATTGTTTCATCTTCTATCCTCCTCCTAATTTTGGGTACAAAAAAGGGACTTACCTCATATCATAAGTCCCTTTAACCATATTTACTTATTCATATATCGTTTTCCAGTAACCTTCCTCTGGATGGTCAATTATATCCTGTCTAATAAGAACCCTTTTCACTCCGGTTGTATATCTTCCTTCCTCTCCATTATCCATATGTTTGTTTTCATGGGCGTCATAGGCTTCACCCTGTCCCTCGCCTTCAAAAATCATACCACAAGTTATACATTGAATATAACCTGTTTCCTCATACACCGGAATGAATTCAATATATGCTTCTTTCGTCACTACCCAAACTTTTTTCTCTTTAGGCTGTTCTGGCTTACTATTATTTTTATCTTCTTCATTCCCTGGAGAAGTCGTTGCTTTTTTTACCGTTACTGCACATAGCATTTTTTTACCATTCTGAACAGCTGTGATTTGCGCTGTTCCTGATCTCTTTGCAGTAACTCTGCCCCTATTCACTGTTACCATCGCCGGATTATTTGTTTTCCACTTTACAGTCCCGGTTCCGCCCTTAGTCTTCAACAACTTTGATTCACCAATATTTAAGTTCAAACTTTTGCTGCTCAATTTCGGATCCACGACCCGCAATTTACATCTATATGTCATTTTTCCAATTCTTGCAGATATTGTTGTATTTCCAATCTTAAATGCTCTCACTTTAACAGATGTGTTCTTTTTTGCTATGAATCTGGCAACCGATCTCTTACTTATTTTCCAAACTGTTTTCTTTCCCAGAAGGATATCATGAAAATTATATTTCAGCTGCAACGTGTAGGTTTTCCCTTTCAACAAGGTAATTGATTTCTTGCTCAGCTTTGCCGCCTGGGCTTCTACTGGCATAAACATAGCAAATACCAGCAAGATCAGCATGGCAGCTATCCTAATTTTCTGAATCCTGTTCTTATCTTTTTTATTCATACTCACTACCTCCTCTATTTACCATATTATACCATATTGGTTATATGCCTGCCAGAAGATAATTTTCACCCGTCTGATCTGACACCATCTACTATTTTAGTTCCAATCTCTATATATTGCAAAGAATTTTCTTGATATACTTCTGTTATGGTCAGTAACTCAATGTACCCCAGATAACTTGCAACCTTTACTGATTCTAAATCAACAATGTGAAGTCTTTTTTTTAAGTAAATGCAAAGTTCAACTTTATACATTCCACCACCAATTATATTGAAATGATCCACTTGCATATTCGCTATACTTCTAAAAATTTCAGAAGTAACAACATCTTCTTGATTATCCTCCTCAAAATAAGTGCTTGCATATCCATGTTTGTTGTAGTCATATGGCTCCTGCTGGATGGAAACACACGCTGCACCACCCTCATGCATTTTTAAAAAGTTTTTCAATGTCATTTTTATATTCCCCTTTGTCCAATAACGCCATCTGTACATTGCCTTATTTCGATTAGCAAGTTGGGATTAAACCCCACGGATTAACCGCTTGCCACTATTTGGTTTTTTAGCCTGGGATCGTTCAGGCAGATTTGCATTCTTCAAGTATCCAAAAAAACTTGTACTCTGTTCACGTCGTAGTAATACGTATATTTAATTGTCAATGTACAATTTGTTAGGATTTTTCTGTCAAAAGACTTTGACAAGATGAAAAGATGTGCTACAATGTAATTGCTAAAGAACATTGATTAGCTTATGCTTTTCAATCCCTGAACTTCCTAGTTACTAGCTAGGGAGTTCTTTTTATGGAGTTGTTATCTCCAATTAGCAAGTGAGGATTGAACCTCTACGGTCAGTTACATTTACCTTAGTGTTTTTTTCTACCGCTTGCTAGCCTTACTTTTATTTTCATTCCTTTACGCTAAAAATTAATCTATTCAAGGAAATATTCAATAGGAACATCAAAATAATCTGCTAAAATCTTAAGCTTATCGACTTTTGGTTTACTACGACCATTTTTCCAATCCGAAAACGTTGATTGCGCAATTTTAGTTTCTTTTGATACCTGATATGTTGTTTTATTAAATTTGTCCAAAAGTTCTAAAAAATTTTTATACATATTTTTTCTCCTTTCTATTTATAAATTCATAAATAAATATTGTAATTAGTTCGGAAATATGATACAAATAAATTACCAGTTTACTAAATCACATTTTCATAGCAGTTATAAAACATTCTCTCTATTTATGATTTCATAATCTTTATTAGTATTATATTACTGTTTTCATAAATAGTCAAGGGTTAATTTCTGTATTGCTAATATTTTTTTAAGGAAGGAGCATTATGTACGAAATATTTGTGAAATTACTTGAGAAATATGGAATTACGGCATATAAAGTTGGAAAAGCCACCGGAATTGGAGCATCTACATTTTCTGATTGGAAAAACGGAAGGAGTACCCCAAAGCAAGAAAAATTACAAAAGATTGCGGATTATTTTGGCGTAACCGTTGATTATTTAATGACAGGAAACGATGAAAAAGAGAAAAAAGAACCTAAAACAATTTCTAATAACAAAATATGGATAGAAAACTTTGAACCAACCTATGCTGAAATGCAACAATTAATAGCAAGAAATGGAAGTAAGCTTACCACTGAGGAAAAAATGCTCCTAATTAAATTATTATCGGAATTATAATTAGAAAATGTTATCTATGTAAAATTTGAAAAATAAAACATCGACAATAATATATTTAAACCGGTCAACCGGTAGGGCGTTGTGCCATCCGTTCTGAGTCTTGTTAGAAATGGGGTGGTGTTGATGTACGTTACATACAGTGATTTATTCACCTTCGTAATCAAGCCTATTTTTGATAGTTATAACCTTTTGTAACTATCAAAAATAAACATAAAAAATAACGCCCCTACTCTGATAAAGTCAAGCGTTATTTTTTGAAATCTTACCAAAACGGATAGGATCAGCAATCCTCCGGTTGTCTTGTTAAGGATTTTACAGTCAATGTTCTGATTTTTGCCAAACAAAAAATTCTAAAGCAAAAATACCTTCTTACATTTAAAAATCTATTTGAACTACTTATCTATCACATTTGAATATATGATTATTCTGTCTAAAGTACACCTTTTTACACCATTTTAATACTATATCACAATAAATAACGTTAAATTACTATAATTCACTAAAATAGCACACCCTTAAATAATCTACAAAATCAAACATCCACAAGGTTCCTTTAGCATTTAATAGTAGCACACTTAATTCATCGGTTTCTTGATCAAACCATTAAAAACTAAATGAATACTGTATTGCCTATTTTAGCGTGTACAAAATCTATATCCAGCATTTCCTTCCACTCATCCTTTGTTGCCTTAATATCCGCAAATACTGTATCGTTCTCAGCACACCATTCACATAATTCATCCAAGGTTTGGAATACCGGACTTCTAGGTTCACCTTCGGTTGTCGTCCCCCAA
>NZ_JNGB01000206.1:0-4729 GCF_001029355.1 Robinsoniella sp. RHS | reverse complement strand
GATAATTCCAAGATATTATGAAGATTTGAAAGTTTTACACAAAAACACAATGCCGAACAGAAGTTACTATATTCCTGCTTCCGGCAGAAGAAATGATTTGGTGGGGAACAGAGAAGCATCTGACCGGTTTTTTCTGTTAAACGGAACCTGGAAGTTCCGGTATTATGGCAGTATTTATGATCTTCAGGAAGAGTTCTACCAGACCGGCTATCAGGCACAGAACTTTGGAGAAATACCGGTGCCGGGCGTATGGCAGAACTTTGGATATGACCGCCATCAGTATACGAATACCAGATATCCATTTCCCATGGACCCGCCTTATGTACCCCAGGATAATCCATGCGGAGCTTATCTTCATACTTTTGAATATCATAAATTACCGGAGGCTCCGAGGCAGTACCTGAATTTTGAAGGAGTGGATTCCTGTTTTTATGTATGGATGAACGGCGCATTTGTGGGGTATAGCCAGATTTCCCATGGAATGAGTGAGTTTGATGTAACGGATGTGATGAAAGAAGGCGAAAATAACCTTGCTGTTCTGGTCTTAAAATGGTGTGACGGCAGTTACCTGGAGGATCAGGATAAATTCAGAATGTCCGGAATTTTCCGTGATGTTTATCTTCTTGCCAGACCGGAAGAAATGCTATTCGATTATTTTGTAAAGACAGATATTTCCCAGGATAATGAAAGGGCAGAGGTTTGTGCAGATCTTATTTTTAGCAGCAGAGAGATTCCGGTAGAATACTGTCTGGAGGATCATCAGGGGAATATTGTTGCAGAAGGCAGATCACAGGGCAGTAAAATACAGTTTGCTGTCAGCCAGCCTGTATTATGGAATGCAGAACAGCCTTTTCTCTATACTCTGGTATTGAAAACGGATAATGAAGTGATTACAGAGCGTTTGGGATTCCGGAATATTACAATTCAGGACGCTGTTTTATATATTAATAATGTTAAAGTTAAGCTCCATGGAACAAACCGCCACGACAGCGACCCTGTTACGGGATCGGTAATCAGTGTTACCCAGATGAAAAAGGATCTTGAATTGATGAAACAGCATAATATGAATGCGATCCGTACCAGCCATTATCCAAATGCGCCTCAGTTTTATCAGTTATGTGACGAGTATGGTTTTTTTGTGATTGATGAGACGGACAATGAGAGCCACGGTACCGCTGATGTCTATATGACGGAGGAAGACTGGCTGCAGAGCTTTGCCCGTACGGCACATTATATTTCGGATAATCCAGATTTCATAGAATCCACATTAGATCGTGTTCAGCACTGTGTGGAGCGTGATAAAAACCGTCCGAGTGTTATCTGCTGGTCCATGGGGAATGAATGCGGGTACGGTTGTACTTTTGAAAATGCGCTGCGCTGGACGAAGGAGTTTGATCCTTCCCGTCTTACCCATTATGAAAGTGCTCTTCATGCAGATAAGAACAGGGAGAATGATTTTTCTAATCTGGATACTTTTAGCCGGATGTATGCATCTGTTTCTGAAATTCATGAATACTTTAAAAATGGAATGGATAAGCCGTTTGTACAGTGTGAGTATTGCCACGCAATGGGAAATGGACCGGGAGATCTTGAGGATTATTTCCAGGTAATTCAGCAGTATGATGGATTTATGGGAGGTTTTATCTGGGAATGGTGTGATCATGCAATCGATGTGGGAAAAACAGAACTGGGTAAGAAAAAATATGCCTATGGCGGTGATTCCGGTGAGTATCCTCACGATGGAAATTTCTGTATGGATGGACTGGTTTATCCGGACCGCATGCCTCATACAGGTCTGTTAGAATTTAAAAATGTACATCGTCCGGTACGGGTAATGCAATTTGCCCAGGATACCGGGGAGGTTACCATCCGGAATTTTATGGATTATTTAAACCTGAAAGACTATTTGACGATTACATATGCGGTACTGCAGGATGGAAAAATTATGGAATCCCGTGAGATTACAGATGCTGCATTGCTGGATCTGAAACCCCATCATGAGAAGAAGCTGTCACTTGAATTTACGATTCCAAAATCAGGAAAATGTTATTTGAAACTGGAATATCGGGCGGCTAAAACAGATGGTCCGGTTCAAAAAGGAGATCTGTTGGGATTTGATGAAACGGCTTTAGCCACTGAGGATAATTGCAATCAGACCGTGAAAGTTCTTCTGGAAAGTCTGAAAGATCTGGAGAAGAAAGATAATATTAAAAAAGAAATTATTAAGGAAGACAATATTAATAAAGAAAATATCAGTGAAGGTCTGATTACCCAGGAAGATGACCGTTATATATATATAAGCAGACCGGAGTTTTCCTACGTATATAATAAACTGACCGGGGCATTTGAGAAAATGGTATACCAGAATATGAATTATCTGGAAAAACCCATGGAATTTAATGTATGGAGAGCGCCTACCGATAATGACCGGAATGTGAAACACCTTTGGATGAAGGCAAATTACGATAAAATTGTTACCCGTGCCTATGAAACCAGTTACAGGACATGGGAGGGATGTGTGGAAATAAGCACCAGCCTTTCCCTCTCCGCAATTTATACGCAGCGGCTTGCTGAGATTCAGGTATGCTGGACCATTTATCCGGATGGAACAATTGGTACACACCAGGAGGTTCGCCGTCCTTCCGGCTTACCATTTCTGCCAAGGTTCGGACTTCGTCTTTTCCTGCCAAAAGAAATGGAACAGGCAGAATACACAGGACTCGGACCGGTTGAAAGCTACATTGATAAATGCCGCGCCAGCTATCATGGTAAATTCCAAAGTCTGATAGAGGAAATGCATGAGGACTATCTCCGTCCACAGGAAAATGGAAGCCACTATGATTGCGATTATGTGAAAATATGTGGAACCAGAGCAGAACTTACGGCTTACGGAAAAGAGACATTCAGCTTTAATGCCTCTGTCTATACGCAGGAAGAATTAACCCAAAAGGAACATAACTATGAATTAGTTCCCTCCGGGTACACAGTACTTTGCCTGGATTATATACAAAGCGGTATAGGTTCCAACAGCTGTGGACCGGAGCTGGCTAAGGAATATCGCTTAGATAAAGAAGAATTCGTGTTTGAGTGCTTTATAAAACCAGGTCGGTGTCAGTAAGGGATCAGATCATAAATAAATTTATGAAATAAATAAAGAACTGCCTCCAGTATGTAAGCATATTAAAGTGCTTTTGTCTGGCAGGGCAGTTCTTTTTTGCGGATCGATAGGAATTTTTGATAGTTTTTAATATATGAAAATATAAAGTAGTTTGGTATAATGTACGGGGCATATTTAGAAAAAATTTATGCGTTAACACGCTTAAGGAAGAGAGAAGAGAATGGAAGAGCAAACAGGGCAAGTGAGAATTAATACAACGTCCAGGGTATTTAAAATGTCAATTCCGATTTTTGTGGAACTGATGCTGCAGTTATTAGTAGGAAATATTGATCAGATCATGATCAGCCAGTATTCACAGAAATCGGTGGCGGCTATTGTAAACGGAAATCAGATTATGAATCTGGTTATTATTGTGCTGAATATGATCAGCATGGCAACCACGGTGATACTGTCTCAGTTCCTGGGGGCAAAGGATGACGAAAATGCATCTAAGACCTGTATGGTTTCGCTGACCTTGATAACGGGAGTCAGCGTTGTCATTACTCTGATTGTAATGCTGGCAAACAAGCCGATATTTACTATGATGAAGCTGCAGCAGGAAATCATGGGCGAGACCAGGTCATATCTGATGATCGTAGGCAGTTTTATTTTGGTTCAGGGGTTATACTTGAATTTTGCTGCAATTCTGCGTACATATACTTTAATGAAAGAAGTGATGTATGTTTCGGTAATTATGAATATACTGAATATAGCAGGGAACGCAATATTAATAAACGGATGGCTCGGATTTCCCCAACTTGGGATTGCAGGGGCAGCTACCTCTACGGTAATTAGTAAAACAATAGGACTTCTGCTGATTATTCTGTTGTTTGTAAAGAAAGTCCGGCTACCTCTTGGACTTCGGTTTTTAATGCCGTTTCCGAAGAAATTACTGGGGAATCTGTGTAAGATCGCTTTTCCGTCAGGAGCGGAGAGCTTTTCATACAATGTATCACAGATCTGTATTCTGGGAATTGTAAATACGTTTGGAACCATGGTAACGGCCACAAAGGGATATTGCAGCATTTTAGCAAATCTCTCATACGTTTATGCAGTTGCGCTTTCCCAGGCTACCCAGATTGTACTGGGATATTTATTAGGGCTTAAGAAGATTGAAGATATTCAAAAGAGGGTGTGGAGCACTATGAAAATCTGCCTCTGTGTCTGCCTTGGTGTGACCCTATTGCTATTTATAAACAGCAATCTGGTATTTCGAATGTTTACCAGCGATCCGGAGGTTCTGGCTTTAGGAAGAAGGATTTTATTTCTGGAATTCTTTTTGGAAATCGGCAGGGCAATTAATATTATTATGACACGTAGCCTCATAGCAGTGGGAGATGCAAAGACTCCGATGATCGCCGGGATTACAGGAGAGTGGCTGATTGCTTTTGGTATGGCTTACGTATTTGGCATAACATTTGGCTGGGGGCTCGAAGGGGTATGGATTGCTATGGCACTGGACGAGTGCACCAGAGGATTGGTTTATGTGATCCGCTTCCGACAGGCGAAATGGAAACGGCTGGCATATGGAAATGCTGCTTAAGCAGGTATGGAGATGCAGCCGGGAAAAGT
>NZ_JNGB01000205.1:0-8896 GCF_001029355.1 Robinsoniella sp. RHS | reverse complement strand
AAAGATTCTTCGTCAGCAGGAAATGATGCGGCAGCGGTCAGCAAGCCGGCAGTGGCAGAAGGCAAAGAAGGAAATGCTGTTAACTTTACCGGTACCTACTGCGGATATGTGAAGATGCCGTCTTCTTTAACAAAGAATGTGACGGACTGCACAATTCTGGCAGACGTCAAGCTAAATGCGGTACAGGGAAGCGGTGCGCGAATATTCCATTTTGGAGATACTGACGGAAAACGTATGTATGTTTCCTTTGAAGGCAAGAATGAATTAGTATTAGGTATCACGGATACTAAGACAAATAAAACGGCAGAATACAAGACTGGAATCAAACTGGGTACAGGATTCTGGAAGAATATTGCATTGACAATGGAGAATCAGACACTTATCTTATATGTAGATGGTGAAGCGGTATATACATTAGAAGACTGTGGATTCACCCTGGCTGATCTGGGTGATGTGCAGATGAACTATATTGGAAGATCCGAGAATAAACAGTCGGCATTCTTAAATGGTCTTGTAGATAACTTTACAGTAAAATCTGCAGCTATGACAGCAGAAGAATTAGCGGATGCATATGCACCGGAGGAAGATGCAAAACCGGTTTCCGCAGAAGTGGGAAGCTACGTAACAGTTGTGGGAAAAGCACCGGAATTACCGGAAACATTGCGTGTGCTGTATGACAATGGAATCTATAAAGATTCTAAAGTAATATGGGAAGCCGTTTCCGAAGATAAATATGGAAAAGCTGGCAGCTTTAAAGTAAACGGAACGGTAGAAGGCATGGACCACCCTGTTCAGGCATCGGTATTTGTTATGGATGGAGAAGAAACCAATCTGGCATCCCTGGCAAAACCAACGGCGATTATTAACTCCGTAAATGATCTGGGCGGCGTGGCCGGATTAAATGATGGATTTGAACCTTCCTCTTCAATGGATACCAGCCATGGAGTTTGGCATAACTGGTTAGGCAACCAGGGCGGGGAGGCCTGGGTACAGTATACCTGGGAGAAAGAAATCATGATTACGGCATCAGATGCCTATTACTTCAAAGACGGCGGCGGCAACTTCTGTCCGGTAAGCGTAAAATACGAGTATCTGGGAAGCGGCGGAGACTGGCAGGCATTTACCGGTACAGACGGTCTGGGCGTGGCAACTAATAAATACAATAAGACAACCTTTGATCCGGTAATGACAAAAGCAATCCGAATGACTATGACGCCGGAGAAACTGGGATGTGGTGTGATTGAGTGGAAGGTTTACGGATATCAGGTTGATACGGAACCCGCTGTAGATATGACAGAGTTAAAGAAAGCCGTTGAACTGGCTGAAACAAAAGCAGCTTATTACTATACGGCAGAGACGTGGAGCACATTTGCGGATGTTCTGGAAGAAGCAGAAAATATGCTGTCAGATGAAACGGCCGTACAGAATGATGTGGACGCAATGTTAACAAAACTCCAGGAAGCAAAGGATGCTTTAGAGATTATGCCGGGAGCAGTAAGTGCTAATCTCGCACCGCAGGCAGAAGTTTCTGCAAGTGTAAATAAAGCACAGGCTGTAAAAGATGGTATTAATCCGGTAAATTCCTCAGATTCTTCAAATGGCGTATGGGACAGCACAGGAGAAGAAGGCAGGGAAGCCTGGGTTCAGTATGATTTTGAAGAGCTGGTAAGGATTGACAGTACAGACATTTATTATTATCAGGACGGCGGAAAGGTTAAGCTGCCAAAAGAAGCTCTGGTAGAGTATCTGAATGATGAAGGAGTCTGGACTGAGGCAGAAAAAATAACTGAAATGAAAGAGAACCAGTATAATACGATCACATTGAATAAACCGGTTCTGGCAGCAGCAATTAGGGTGACCTTACAGCCACAGGATGAAAATTCGGCAATTGGTATCATCGAATGGAAGGTTTCCGGTGAACTGGTAAGTTCTCAGGGAGTCAACAAGAAAAACCTTAGAAACATCCTGGATATCGCCAATACAAAAGCAAAAGGCAGATACACAGCAGAAAGCTGGGCAGTATTTGCGGAAGCGCTTGCAAATGCACAGAATTTGGTCAACCAGGGAGGTCTGACACAGGAAGAAATCAATGCAGCCTTTGACGCACTTTATAATGCAGTTAATGAATTGCAGGCAGCAGAACAGACACAGGAAATTATGAATATCGCACCGGAGGCTGCCGTGTCCGCCAATATCAACAGCCCGAATGATTTAGGCGGTGCAGACACAATGAAAGATGGTTATGATCCTGCTTCATCCATGGATAAATCAAATGGGACATGGCATAACTGGGGTCAGGAAGGCAAAGAAGCCTGGGTACAGTATGACTGGGATACAGCGCAGGAAATTCACAGCATTGATGTATATTATTTTACAGACGGAGGCGGAATTCTTCTTCCGGCAGAGTCCAGATTTGAGTATCTGGGAGAAGACGGTCAGTGGTACGAAATGAATACGGTTTCTGAAAATATACCGGATGCATACAACACCCTGAATCTGGAAACTCCGGTAATGGCTAAGGCATTAAAGATTACAATGCAGCCGGTAGTGGAAGCAGGAGGACTGCATGGAGTTGGCATCATTGAATGGCGGGTAATGGCCATGACAGGTGCAGCAGACAGCGTTATTACTTCCGAACTGGAAGGGTTGATTGCAGCAGCTCAGAAAAAGTCCGAAGCAGATTATACAGAACTAGGATGGAGTCAGTTACAGACAGCGCTTGGACAGGCAGATAATGCGCTGGGCAAAGGAGATGTAACACAGGAAGAGATTGATGCGGCAGCAAAAGCATTGCAGGAAGCAATGATTATCAGGGAAGATCCGGTAGTTCCAGCAGATAAGAAAGAACTCATAAACCTGATTACCCTTGCGGAAAGCAAACTGTCCGGTAAATATACGACAGAAAGCCTGGATGCCCTGAAGAAAGCATTACAAAATGCAAAGAAGACAGCGGCAGACGAAAAAGCAGTTCAGGAAGAGGTAGATCAGGCTAAAACAGCACTGGAAGCTGCAATTGCAGGCTTAAAAGTAAAAGAGGATCCAAAGCCGATAGTAAATAAGGCAGAATTACAGAAGCTGATTAACTCATATGCAGGCCTTAAGTCATCCAATTATACTGCAGTAAGCTGGTCTGCATACTTGAAAGTATTAAATAACGCAAAGATGGTGAACCTGAATGCTAATGCAGCACAAAAGGACGTGGATGCTGCGTTGTCCATGCTGCAGCAGGCATACAAAGCCCTTGTGAAAGCACCCGTTGTTAAACCGGTTCCGAAAAAGAATGCAGTAGTAACAATTGGTAATGCGAAATACAAGGTTACAAAATCATCGAGCAAAAATGGAACCGTAATGTATGTAAAACCTACGAAAAAGACTTTTAAGAAGGTTACGATACCCGCAGCGGTTAAGATTAACGGTTATACATTCAAAGTAACCCAGATTGCAAAGAAGGCATTTTACAAGAATAAAAAACTGCAGAGTGTCACCATTGGAAAATATGTGACCAATATTGGACCAAGTGCATTCCGGGATTGTAAGAAGCTGAAATCTGTGGTGATCGGATCAAGCGTAAAGCGTATTGAAAAGTATGCATTTATGAATGATAAGAATCTAAAAAAGATTACGATTAAGAGTAAGAATTTGAAAACCATTCAAAAGAAGGCGTTTACAAATATTTATAGTAAGGCAGAGTTTAAGGTACCTGCGAAAAAGTTGAAGAATTATAAGAAACATTTGTTAGATCGTGGGGTAAAAACAACTGCTAAGTTTAAAAAGTTATAATCAGCTGAGATAGTATTTAAATTGTAGAATGAATGGTTTGGAAGTGTCAGGAGCTTTCCTTTTGGGAGGAGTCTGGCACTTCTTTCTTTTATTAGAGTTTCTATTTTATTATGCAGGTAGAAACCCAATAAAAACAAAAGATCTCATAATTATTATGGAATACTATAAATAAAAAATATTGCAACTTAATATTGACAAATGCAACAACGTAATATATAATGAAATCACTTCTTACAGAATTTTAACTTCATCTTAATTTTAAAGGGATGATTACTTCTTAAGAATTCTATTTTTCATAGTCAGATCGACTATATTTCCTTTGTGTTTTTTGTAACAGGTTTTAATTATTTCAAATTAGAAGTAGATAAATAAAGGGGGTGCTTTGCGATGGTGGCGGTATTCTAACATTGGCTTAAAGGAGCGCACACAATTTAATATACAGAACCAATGAACAAATTGAAATGTTTTATGAGGTGAGAAATGAAAGAAATGGAGTTTCTGTGCATTTTATGTCTGGTCTTATTGGCGGTTATTCTGGATTTTTGGAAGGGGAAAATACCAAACTTACTTACTTTCACAGGGATGGCAGCAGGAGGAGTGTTCCAAGCCTTAAATACAGGATATATGGGAATACTTTTATTTTTGGGAGGTGTAGGAACTCCGCTCCTGGTTTTGGGAGCGCTATACTATTTTAGAATGATTGGAGCAGGAGACATTAAGTTATTCTGCGCATTGGGAAGCTTTTTAGGAACAACGAAGATCATAACCTGTATCTTTATTGCTTTTCTGGCAGGGGCAGGTATTTCAGTGATACTGATTCTATGGCGGCGCAATTTGTGGAACCGTCTTGCATATTTCTATGCGTATATCAGCAATTATTTTTATTTAAAAAAGTGGGAGCCATATCGGAGGGATGAAGATGTGGACAGCCATATGCATTTTTCAGTACCTATATTAATCAGCATTATATTATACGCGGGAGGTTTTTATTGAAGAAAAATATTTTTGCAGTATGTGATTTGGAAGCAGCGTATGCTTATAACTTAATGGAATACATGAATATCAAGCAAAACACACCATTCGAGGTGCAGGCATTTACCAATGTTAAAAGTCTCAGTATTTATGCAAAAGAGCATGATATTGAAATGCTTTTAATTTCGGCACAGGCTATGTGTGAGGAAGTGAAGACGCTTAATATTGGAAGGATTATGATCCTGTCTGAAGGGGAACTGATACAGGAATTAGCGGAATACCCTGCTGTCTACAAATACCAGTCTTCTGACAATTTAATTGCAGAGGTTATGGGGTACTATGCAAATCAGAATGTAATGGTAAACCCGATGGCGTTATTGAAAAAGGATGTTGAGCTCATAGGGATTTATTCACCGGTTAAGAGAACGCTTAAGACTTCATTTGCTTTGACTCTGGGTCAGATTTTATCTAAAAAAAGAGCTGTATTATATTTAAATCTGGAGGACTATGCCGGATTTGAAACACTTATGGGAAAGGAGTTTGCGGCAGACATAGCGGATCTTATGTTTTTTGTAAGGCAGGGGAGCGGCAATATTATATACAAGTTAGACAGTATGGTACAGAGTATTCATAATCTGGATTATATCCCGCCTGCTTTTTCACCTATGGATCTTAGAAATGTGGAGTATGAGGAGTGGATGAAGTTATTGGGAGATATTATAAATTTTAGTTCCTATGATACCATCATTCTGGATATCGGGGAACAGATAGATGATGTCTTCCGATTATTGAAGCAATGCAGAAAAATCTACATGCCGGTAAGAGAGGACAGTGTATCGCTGGCGAAATTGGATCACTTTGAAAAAGTACTGAAAATGTGGGACTGTGAAGATATACTGGAACGTACGAGAAAGCTGAAACTGCCTTTTCACAGCAGTTTCGGACCCAGGGATCATTATGTGGAACAGCTTATGTGGGGGGAACTGGGCGACTATGTTAGAAAGTTAATTGATGAGGAAGAAAACGATGAAAGAGGCACAAGAACAGTTCCGGATCCTTCGTAAGCGGCTGCTTGAAAAACTGGAGAACGCAGGAAGCCTTAGTGATGAAGAAATCAAAGGGACAATTAATGAAATGCTCATAGAAGCGGGCAGAGAATTTTACTTAAGCCTGAAAAGAAAGGAAGAACTGCAAAAGGAACTGTTTAATTCCATCCGGAAGCTGGATATTCTACAGGAGCTGATCGATGATGATGCGATTACAGAGGTTATGGTAAATGGAACAGATGGTATTTTTATTGAGAAAAACGGCAGAATTTCCAAATGGGATAAGAATTTTTATTCTAAAGGAAAGATTGAGGATCTGGTTCAGTCAATAGCGGCAAATAGCAACCGTATTGTGAATGAAACTGTTCCAATCGTAGATGCCAGATTAGAAAACGGTGCCAGAGTTAATATTGTTTTACCGCCGGCAGCGATTAATGGTCCGATTATTACCATCCGGCAGTTTCCAGCCAGTCCTATCCGGATTGGGGAATTAATAGCCTGGAAGGCAGTTACAAAAGAGGCGGCTGAATTTCTAAGGAAGCTGGTAATTGCCGGATACAACATCTTTATCAGTGGCGGAACCGGGTCCGGTAAGACCACATTTCTAAATGCATTATCTGATTTTATACCCAAAGAAGAAAGAATTATTACCATTGAGGACAATGCGGAACTCCAGATACAGGGAGTTAAGAATCTGGTAAGGCTGGAGGCGCGAAAAGGAAATACCCAGGGGGAGCACGAAATCACCATTAGGGATCTGATTAAATCGAGCCTTCGCATGCGGCCGGATAGACTCATTATAACATGGAGAAGTTAAATAAAAGTAACACGTAGCTGATCCCCATCCCAAGTGCATTCTTCAATAATATCTGCTATAAAGTTTTTCTGATCTTCATAATTCCAGGTATCAAAAAGAATCATTTTCTTAGATATTAATTCAACAATATTAGCAACATCCGATTCATGCCTTTTATTCTGAATAATCTGTGACTCCATATCGCGAAACTGATTCGTAAGATTTTCTATTTTAGAATCTATTTCTTCAATTGAACTTATTATATACTTGGCGGCAGCTGAACTTTTGTTATTTGCAAGTTGAGATACAAGATTATCAACTTTTTCTTTATTCAGTTTTATTTCACTGGCAATAGACTTTCTGGTGTCTATAACTTTAGGACGATTTCTTATATATTTTTCTATACAAGATGGATCATGTTGAATATTTCTTAATATGCCGACAATTTCATCATCGATGGAAAAAAGTCCGACCTGTTTTACTGCACAATTTCCTTTCCCGCGATTTCTATGAGTGCATATATAATACCAATAAACCGGACGGCTTTTTATACTATAGTCAATCTTCCGCTTTGCGGACATTGTACGGCCGCAGGAACATTTTAATTTTCCTCGTAATAGCCCTATATCATACTTCCGGGATTTTGATATCTTATTTATCCCAAATCGTTTTTGAATAGCCAGATAGATATCTGGCGTAATTAATGGTTCGTGCATGCCTTTAGTGATGATCCATTTTTCTACTGGGTTGTTTATGTGTTTACCGCTTGTTTCGCTCGTTCGGTTATACGCGATTATAGCTGCTGTCGAGTCAAAATCTTCTCTTGGTACAGCCATAATACAACCTTTTTCGTTAAAATAATCCCACATTTCCGGGGAAGCCGATACATACTGGGGATTACGTAGAATCTGGTGTATGGTAACGGTAGATATGTTTCCCCCGGTTGGACTTTTGATTCCGTTAGCACGGAAGTATGTTTCCATCCCAGACAAGGTTTTTCCAGATAGAAAAGTTTCAATTATTTTGTTTAAAAATATTTCACCCTCTGGATCCCTCACAAGGACGCTATAATACTTATTCCTGTGGTCAAGTTGTCGTTCGATTTTATAGCCGACGGGAGCTTTCCCACCAGCCCATTTTCCAGTCTTTGCAAGCTCTACTAAATTGTCTCTAACTCTCTCCGCGATTGTTTCGCGTTCCATCTGCGCAAAGACAGAGCTGATATACATCATTGCGCGCCCTATTGGCGTACTGGTGTCGACTTGCTCTTTTACTGAAACGAAATCTACATTATGTATCTGGAAGTCCGCAAACGTTTCGGAGAAGTCCAGTACAGATCGGCTGATTCGATCTAATTTATAACAGATCACAGTATCAATTTTATTATTATGTATGTCGGACAGCATCTGCTGGAAACCAGGCCGCATAGTGTTAGACCCGGTAAAACCTTCGTCCTCATAAAATGCTGTCTCAGCCGATTCAAAATGTGCCTGAACATAATCTTTTATTATATTTTTTTGATTTTCTATAGAGTCACCTGTATCGGAATATACAGATTTTCTTACGTATCCCGCTATCAAAGTTTATACCTTCTTTCTATTTTATTATTAAAGATTTTATAAATATTTATATAATAAGTATCCAAAATCAGCATGGATAAAATTATAATATTAAACATTATGCATAAGAACGATTGTTCGAAAAAACTATTGTAAAAATCAAATACATATGATAATATGGTATTAAGAATTAACATATTCGGTTTTACGAATACCAAGGAGGAAATGCATTATGGGGACTAACGAACAAATAAAAACCATCATTCAACTTTTTGAACTATGCAACAATTCGGATCAGGTATTTTTGAAACAATTAAAAATAATATTACAGAATCACCTGAAAAAAAGTGGAAGACTTTAGCCTTCCCTTTTTTTTATGTTATTTATAAAGCTTTTGCATATATCTTTGAACAAATCTTTTGATTCAGGCTTTAATTCTCTGTATGTATGCATGACCTCCTGTATTATAATGAATAATTCATTGTCTGGTTCTTCTAAGAGATCAGATACAATAGATGCCAATTCGTCTGTTTCTTCTAATTGAAGGAACATCTCTCCAGTTCCTCTTACTAACCAATCCTCATTTACAAGTTTTCCATTCCAGGATTTTAAACATATTAATTTAGCAGTTCTGTCCGATAAGTTTTTTCTACCATTTTCTATATCTGATATATGGCCTTGTGTAGTAGATATTTCCTTTGCAAAATCTCCTTGCTTCATTCCGATTTCTTTTCGAAGAAGTT
>NZ_JNGB01000204.1:0-5454 GCF_001029355.1 Robinsoniella sp. RHS | reverse complement strand
CTTATTTCGATAAAGCAAATACGCTACACGATGCAGGGCAATTGAAGTTTTCCCACAGCCTGCAACTCCCTGGATAATTAATACTTCCGCCTTTTCATTACGAATAATCCGGTTTTGTTCTTTTTGAATTGTTGCGATGATATTTTTCATTTTTTCATCAGAAGTACTGCTTAACTCTCTTTGCAAAATATCATCGTCTATATTCATCGTGCTTTCCAGGACATATTCCATTTCTCCTTTTCGAATCTTAAACTGGCGCCTGCAGGTGATTTCTCCTTCTATGTTACCTATGGGCGCCTCGTAAGATGCTTTTCCCAGCTCATATTCATAATACATATTTGAAATGGGGGCACGCCAGTCAAAAATAAGCATCTGATTCCTATCATCGGTAAACGCATATTTTCCAATATAGATCTGCTCCGGTTCATCATCCCCCTGGTAAAGAAAATTTATTTTGGCAAAATACGGTGAATCCATCAGCTGTCCAATTCTCCTTCTTTTATCCAGTGATAAATTACCTGCCCCTTCTATCTGGTTGATAGACCGCTGATTTGAGAACTTTTCCATAGAATCCAGTTCGTTCCAATATTCCGCCAGATATCGTTTTGATTTCCGGTAATCGTCTTCACATTTAGTGACATCCTCATTGGCTTTATCAAAGGCACTTTTCAATTGTTTTTGTGTAAATTCAAGATGGCTTTGTTCTTGTGGAAAAGGTTCATTCATATTGATTCCTCCTTAGGTGTAATCATTTACTGAGAGACCATATTATACCGCTGATCAAATGTCTGGTGGTATAGTGGAGGGTTTCAGGGCATCTGTATTTCTTAGAGCGTGTTTTCTTGTTATGTATTTTATCCTGCAACATATAATAGAAGAAAAAGAAAAGGAACAGATACCTTTGAGTGAACACTATCCTTTTGTAAATTACCCACTGCCATACAGCTATAATGCACTGGAGCCTTATATTGATGAAAAAACCATGCACCTTCACCATGACCGCCATCTGCAGACTTACGTGGACAATCTGAATGCTATTTTAAAGGCTAATCCCCAGCTGCAGAATATGACATTGGAACAGCTTATTCTGTATGCCCCTACTCTTCCGGCTAATATCAGAACACCTCTGCTTAACAACGCAGGAGGTGTCTATAATCATCGTTTTTATTTTGACAATATGACCAGCCCCGGCATCGACAGGCCTTTAGGGATATTTGCTTTTTATATCAACCAGGCTTTTGGAAGCTTTCAGAATTTTGAAGACCAGATGGCTGCGGCTGCCCTGTCGGTCTTTGGATCCGGATATTCCTGGCTGGTTGCAGATCATGATGGAACACTAAAGATTATTACTACTTCCAATCAGGATACTCCCCTCTCCATGAATCTGCATCCTCTGCTCAACCTGGATGTATGGGAACATGCCTACTATCTAAAGCACTATAACAACCGGCCTGCCTATATCCACAACTGGTTTCATGTAGTGAACTGGAAAACAGTAAGCCAGAATTATCTTGCTTTTATTAATGGTTATACCTGATTAAGAAACAAATGGGATAATGCAGGAAATACATTTTCCGTCATTATCCCAGCTCTTAAGGCCCTTTTATATCTTTTTCTTCTGACTATCTATTTCTCATCACCACTCTTTTCATAAATTTTGCAATTTCCGATACCAGGATTACACTAAACGCCACTGCAATAATTTTGCACCACATCAGAAAATCTAACGGAACCGTACCAAAGAAGGCACCTCCAATCTGTGTGATGATTACCTGAAGTGCAAAGGTCAATGCAAAAACTCCAAGCATCAGCCTGTTGGATGCCAGATTACAGAAGATACTGGTATCGGAAAGCTCACGGCTGTTGAACGCATTGAACAGTTGAAAAACAACAAACAGCGTAAACAGTATGGTAGGCAGTTCTCTTTCCGCACCTCCCATAAAATTAAACCAGTGCTGAGCCATAAATACAATTGAAATATATAGCCCGTTTATAACAATTCTTGACATCATACTTTTGGTAACTATGCTGCTATTCCGCCTGGTTGGCTGTTGTTTCATCAAATCTCCCCGGATGGGTTCCAGTCCCAGGGTAAGCGCCGGCGGTCCATCCATGATTATATTAATCCATAACAGCTGCAATGCTGAAAACGGAGCGGCAAAACCTGCAATAATAGAAGCCAGAACTACAACTACACTGGATAAGTTAACGGTAAGCTGAAATTGAATAAAACGCTGGAAATTCTCATATATCCCTCTTCCCCACTGAACAGCTTTTACAATCGTTGAAAAGCTGTCATCCAGGAGTACAATATCACTTGCTTCTTTCGATACTTCTGTTCCCGATATTCCCATTGCAATTCCAACATCGGCATTTTTAATCGCAGGTGCGTCATTAATCCCGTCTCCGGTAACCGCCACCACATCACCTCTGGATTTTAAAGCTTTTACTACACGCATTTTAATCGTTGGCGTACTTCTGGCTATCACCCGTATTCTGGGCAGTGTTTCTGCCAGCTGCTCTTCGGTTAGACTCTCTAACACTTTTGCTTCTACGGCTATATGGTCATCATCCAACAACTGCAGTTCCTTCGCAATGGCAGATGCTGTGATAATATTGTCACCTGTCAGCATTTTTACATCAATTCCCGCTTTACGGCATTTGTCCACCGCATTACAGACATCCTTTCTGAGCGGATCCGTAATTGCCGAAAATCCATCGAAATGCAGTCCATCTTCCAGAGACTTGCGCTCCTTTTCAAAATCCACAATCAGATCCCCATGACTTTTATGGGCAAAAGCAATTACCCGAAAAGCCTTGCTTTCATACTCAAACATCTTTTCTTGTGCTTTTTCTTTTTCCTCCTTCGATAATGCGCACATTTCCAGGATCTTCTCCGGGCTTCCTTTGGAATAAATATGATATCCCTTGGCATTATGAAGAACAGTCGTCATATTCTTTGTTTCTGAAGAAAAGGGAAATACATAAGCTGCCTGAAAACTGTTTCGTATATTTTTGTAATTGCCTACTGCCTTATTTGCAGCAACCAGCAGGGCACACTCTGTGGGATTTCCAATAAAGTGGTTCTCTCCATCTGCATACCGGATATCCGCCGTACTGTTCATGCAGAAATTGCGGATCAGATGAACATCCTTTATCTGATCCGGATACACCATATTCATATCCTGACAGACTTTTGTGACTGTCATACGGTTCTCCGTCAGCGTTCCTGTTTTATCAGAACAGATTACATTGATGCAGCCAACGGTCTCGCAGGCTATCATTTTTTTCACCAATGCATTCTGTTTGGACATTTTTATAATGTTTATGGAAAGGGATACCGCAACAATGGTAGGCAGTCCTTCCGGCACTGCGGCAACAATCAGTACAATACTTGTAATAAAAGCTTCGGAAATGGTCTCCCATGATGCCGTCCCATGAAAAGTAAATAATAAAACCTGGAGTAAAAATACCACTGCTGCTGCTGCAGCTCCCAAAATCGTAATTTTTTTACCAAGTACCGCTAATTTTTCCTGTAACGGAGTACTTGTTTTATCCTCAGAAGAAAGTTCCGCGGCAATCTTACCAAATTCAGTATGGTCGCCAACTCCGGTTGCTACCATCTTACCTGTACCGCTGGTAATAAAGCAGCCTGAATAAACCATATTCACCCTTTCCGCCACTGGAGTCTTTTCATCCTCAATTATTGCGGTCTCATCCTTTTGTGCCGGAAGGCTCTCTCCTGTAAGCGCAGATTCATCCGCCTGAAGAGAATTGCACTCCAGTAAACGTCCATCTGCCGGAATCCTGTCACCCGTTGCCAGACATATGATGTCACCAGCTGCAATCTCCTTCTGACAGACCATCGCCACTTCCCCATTTCGGATAACCTTTACCATGGTATCGTCTGTTATTTTACTCAGTTCTTCAAATGCCCTGGCACTTCGTCCTTCCATAATCACTGTGATTACTACCGATAAAGCAATTGCTGCAAAAATACCAACGCACTCCAGATAATCCGCCTCTCCCCCGGTCACAGCTCTTGAAATATTCACGCCCAGCGTAATAAATCCAGCCAGAATCAGCATGATAATCATTGGTTCTCTTGCCGCTTCCCAGATTCTCCTTCCTAAAGAAACCGGTTTTTCTTTCTTCAGGATATTGGCACCGTTTTTTCTCCGGCTTTCTTCTGCCTGTTTTGATGTGAGTCCTTTGTCAACATCACTTTGAAAATACTGCACCACTTTGTCTTTCGGCTCCAGATAATATTTCATATCCTTTTTCCTCCTTTTTGTTTTGCAATCAAAAAGACCCAGGTACAGCACTTAAGCTATACATGGGTCAAAAAAAGGCGCATGTATAGTATAAGTCCTATACATGAGTCTCATTATTTAAGGCAAGCCAGACCAAATGGTCAGTATGTTGACTTGACACGTACCTTGCGATACGCCAACTACTCCCTCACGGGTATTTTCAATTGATGCTATTCTATCATTAAGGTTTTGGGTTGTCAATTACTTTTTGTAATGGACAACCTCTCAATTTATGTCCGCTTATGAATAAAAACCATTTGGACTTACAGAATGAAGGGTGATGCTCCTGATCTGGAAGTATATAGCCAGAGTGATGATCTGGAAATCCGGGTTGCCGTACAGGTTAAATAAAAAATGCCGATCCATGGAATATTCTCCTGCGGATCGGCATTTTCATTACATATTACTTCCCAGTTTACCGTGTATTTCTTCCATCTTCTTCTCCGATAATGGATAAGCTATCACGAGAATTGCTGCAGCCAGCAGCATTAGTCCGGGTATCAGAAGAATTATATTCTGAAGGCTCACCAGCTGTGATCCCTCCAGCGCAGCCCCGGCAACGTATCCCATACTGGACAACAGCCAGTTGATCATACCGCTTGATATGGCAATACCAAGTTGTATGGGGAATACATACAGAGACATAATAAATCCGGTTGCATTCAGACCTGTTTTCGCCTGATAATACAGGGAGGAATTTACAAACTGAATCGGACCTGCACATGCATTTAATGACATACCAAAATAAATAAGTACAAAGCCGACACCAAACATAGTAACGCTCGGCGGCATAAAGCGCGGCAGCAGTGCTCCCACTGTATAAAATACCAGTGCCACGATACCAGCGTTCTTAGAACCTGCCTTTTTAATAATAACCGGTGCGATAAGGCTGGACCCAAGCGCTACGACAGAAGCGATAGTCATGGTAACTGTAATTGCACTGAAATCATTTAATATGTACTGATAATAATAAGCAAATGTAGATATGAAAATCATAAATGCCGTAAACTTTAACGTTTCAGATAAAAGCATAAATATTAAAGGTGGATTTTTAATAACACAATCCAGCATCTGTTTTGCAGACATTTTAGATTTTTTCACTTCATCGGGAACTTTTCCTTTAACATCATAGATGTCATGT
>NZ_JNGB01000203.1:0-8301 GCF_001029355.1 Robinsoniella sp. RHS | reverse complement strand
TAAAGTGATTCAAGAGTACAAGTATAGCAGCATGGGTGCAATAGACAGGAGAGAATATGAGCAGAAAATATATGTTGGTTTCTATTGGTTTTCTGGTTTTAATGGTGGTTCTGTACATACAGCTGTTTCTGTTTAGTTCCGTCGGACAGGCGGAGGTGACGGATAGACAGCATGGCAGCCGAATGATCGTCATCAGCAAGGATAACGATCTTATTTACCAGCATCTGCGCAAAAGCACTGCAGAGGCGGCGCAACAGTATCATATTAATGTGGAGAATCAGACACTGCAGAGCTGGGAGTCAACCACACTGCGGGACAGTGTGGTGTTTGCCATATATTCAGGAGCACAGGCTGTAGCATTTCAGTCCAACGACCCGGTGTTTACGCAGGAAATGTATGAGCTGGCAAGTGAGCAGGGTGTGCAGTTAATCTTGTATGAGAGCGAAAATTACCAGCGCGACACGATTCCGGCGGTGAGTGCCAATTCCTACAGCATCGGTACCAACACCGGGCAGCTGGCCATAGACGCATCGGGTGAAGAGGGGTGCAAAGCGGTGCTGGTACTGGAAAAGACGCAGGAAGGCATTCCCTCTACATATCAAAATATGAAGGTGCAGGGTATCATGGAAGTGTTTGGCCAGCATGATGACGCGGAGATCGTACAGACTCTTTCCACCGAAGAGGAAGTATATGCGGGTGAAAAGCTGGCAAATACGCTCGAGGGGCTAAAGAACACCTATAATACCATTATTTGCCTGAACGCATACACAGTGCCGCTGATTGCGCAGCAGGTAATTGACAGCAATCTGGTCGATAAAGTACAGATTATTGGATACGGTATGCAGCAGCAAACCCTGGACTATGTAAACCGAGGAGTTATTTATGGCACAGTGACCCCGGATCCGGATCAGATGGGTAACGATATCGTGGCAATGCTGCACACGTGGGTAAATAATCACTCCTATGACGATAATATGCCGGTCCCGCTACATACGATTACCCGTGAAAACGTTGATAAGTTTAGCCGGCTGTGGCTGGAGACGGAGCAATGAGCGGGGGGCGGAAACGAAGCAAACCGCCGTCGCTTCGTCATACATTGCTGTTTACCTATTTTATTGCGGCAATTATCTGCGTGATGGTAGGAGTTTATAATTTTCTTTCTTCCCAGTTTCTATTGCAGAGAATGACTACATTTGCAGAAGTGAATCAGCAGCTTTCAGAAGTTCAGACCATGACTCAAACCTTTCAGGACAACATAAGCGACTATCTTTTTTCACGAAATTCCGTCTCTTTGCAAAGCTATTATGATAATCAGAACCAGTTAGAGAAGATTGTGGAACAGCTTCAGGATCAAAGCCGGCAGCAGGACATACGATATGTGAATCTGGGGGGAAACCTGAGCCATTATCTGAGCTCTGCTGAGGATCTAATCGTTGCCAAGCGCAACCAGAAAAACACGGAGTATGTGAAATATTATGAAAGCGTGAGCTACGATTTCCGCCTGATCAATCAGTATATTCAGTCATTGATGGCAAGCGAATTACAGGAGAGCAGCGTCCAGTACTACGAAATGCAGCAGGTAGTCACGATTCGAACGGCGTTGTCCTATGGGCTGTTCGGGGCATCCATCTTTTTTGTGGTGTTTATACTGATCAACCTTAGCAACAATGTCAGCAGACCAATTACACGGCTGGCGGGCTATGCAAGGCGTGTTGCGGAAGGAGACTATAGCATTGATATCTGTTTGGAGCAGGAGAATCTGGAGTTTAAGCAGTTGTACGAGTCCTTTGAGGTCATGGTGGAGAATACCCGTTTGTATCTGGAAAGTCTTAAGGAGAAGCAGAAGCTGGAAAACGAGCTGGCGCAGCAGCAAATCATGTCACTGGAAAAAGATAATCTGCTTCAGGAAGCAGAACTGCATGCACTGCATGCCCAAATGAATCCGCATTTTATCTTTAATACCATTAACATCGGGGCTAAAATTGCCATGTTGTCAGGAGATGAGGTGGTTTGCGAGTATCTGGAAAATGCCGCAGATGTGTTTCGATACAATTTGGAAGGCCTGGATAACGCAACCCTTGAGGAGGAGCTGGGGAATGTGGAGGCTTATATGAAGCTGCTGACCACACGATTTGGACCACGGCTTAAGTTTGACGTCCAGGTGGACGAAACGGTTGACCTGAAGGGGGTAACGCTGCCCCGAATGACGCTGCAGCCCCTGGTGGAAAATGCTTTTGTGCATGGAGTAAACCTGATCGAGGAGGGAGGACAGATCTTATTAAAAATCAGCAGTGACAAGGATGACACCATAGTGGTGATTGCCAATACCGGTCCGGAATTTCCAAAAGAGAAGATCGAGGCACTGTACACGGAGGAGTTTCAGGAGCATCGGGGGCACTTAAGCGGAATCGGACTGAAAAATGTCTACCGGCGCCTGCAAATTGTGTGCCGGTGCCAGAGACCGGTGGAGATTGTATCCGCAGACGGCTGGACGCAGGTACGGCTGAAGTTACCAGCAGAATGACAGCCAACAGCTGCAGAGGAGGAAATAAGGAATGAGTATACGCGTTTTAGTAGTAGATGATGAGCCCATCGCTGCCCAGGCCACAAATGTGATGGTACAAAAGACAGATGCGGGACTGGAAGTTGTGGGCACTTGTTTTTCCGGCAGGGAGGCCATGGAGAAAGCGGCATTACTGCACCCGGATATTGTGATCATGGATATCCAGATGCCCGGACTGAACGGTCTGGAGGCGATCAGGCAGATACAGGTATATGCCCCGGATACAAGATTTATAATCGTTTCCGCATACAGTGAATTTAATTACGCGGTGGAAGCATTGTCCATGGGGACAAGTGACTATTTACTGAAGCCGGTTAAGCAGACGGAGTTTTCCGCAGCGTTAAAAAAGGTAATGGCTGAAATTGCGGACCGTAAAGCGGAAAGGAATGCAAAAGATGCCAGACAGAAGCGTTTACAGATCGCCCAGCCGATGATTCAGCGTGATTTCATCCACGCGCTGCTGCCCGATCGAAATTCTGACGAAAGACTGCTGGCGTGTGCCAGCTTCCTGGGCTTATCCAGCCAGCCTGTATTTATTGTGGCATTTCAATACGATACAGGGCACGTGGCACTGCTGTGGAACAGTTTGTTGGAGTGCCTGCCTGATATGGAGGAGAGTATCCGGGATGTGTTAGAAGAAGGCGTAGCCTGTGCGCTGATTCTCGTTCCGCCCAGCGAATCTCCAGATACATATCCGGTTGATTTCAGCCACCGCCTGGATTTAATTCTCACCGATATGAACAGAAAGGATAAGAGTGAAGCGAGAGTCCTGGCAGGGATAAGTCAGACAGTGACAGGTCCTATGCAATGCCGGCTTGGGCTTCAGCAGGCGCTGTGTGCGCTGGAATATGCGGAGGCATTTCCGGCTGACAAGGTGCGGAGTCAGGTATTTGACGAGACAAGGATGCAGCTGGATCAGCAGATAAACAGTTCTTACGGACCGCAGGAGAATATCCTGTCTTCTACGAAGAAGATCGTCGATCAGGCGGCGAACTATATCGAAAAAAATTTCAACAAAGAACTTAATCTGGTGGAGGTGGCATCCAGTGTGAATTTAAGTCCTTATTATTTCAGCCGTCTATTCAAAGAGCATACCGGCAGTAACTTTAAGGAACGGCTGCTTCAGGTACGGATTAAGCATGCGAAGCAGCTGCTTTCCAAAACCGACAGCAGTATTAAAGAGATTACATATCTGGTGGGGTTCAATGATCCGAACTATTTTTCTAAGGTGTTTCACAAGTACACTGGAATTAAGGCCGGCGACTACAGGACCTCAGCAGAAAGGGGGGAGGGTAAGGATGAAGGTTAGTCGATTCATTGCGGTTTTTACAGCAGTCCTATTTCTGTTTCTTTTGGGGGGCTGCTATCGGGGTGAGCCAGTTTCGCAGTCAGAGCAGACCAAGGTACAGCACGTAAGAGTTGGGTTCTCCATGGCAACGCTGCTGGAGGACCGGTGGCTGCGGGACCGGGATATTTTCCAGTCCAAAGCCGAGCAGAAGGGCATCGATGTGATCGTGCGAAATGCCAACCGGGATTCGGAAATTCAGTATGCTCAGGTACAGGAACTGCTGGGACTGGACATTGACGTGCTGGTGATCGCACCGAATGATGCGGAAAAGGAGGTGCGCTGCGTAAAGCTTGCCAAAGACCAGGGAGTTCCTGTGATCGTGTATGACCGTCTTATCCGCAATTCGGGAGCAGATGTATATATTGCATTTGACAATATTATGGTGGGGCGGCTTATGGGAGAGTACTTGATAGAGCACGCAGGGAACGGTGGATACTTACTGGTAAACGGCCCAAAGAGCGATAACAACTGCCCCATGATCCGTGAGGGATATATGGAGGTACTGGAACCATATATTACGTCTGGTGATATTTGGATAGTGGATGAGACCTGGATTGAGGGCTGGGTGAGGGAAAACGCATACAGTTATGTTAAGGAAAGGATTGACAGCTATCGGGATAATTTGACGGCGGTCATCTGCGGCAATGACTCACTGGCATGGGGGGTGACTGACGCATTCGGTGAAAACCGGATTGGTGGTGTGGAGGTGGTGGGGATGGATGCGGATATCTCTGCCTGCCAGCGCATCGTAGCGGGACGCCAGGGGCTGACCGTGTATAAACCCATTCAGGATCTGGTCAGTGAGACACTGGCTGCCTGTGAAAAGCTGGCACTGGGGCAGCCGCTGGATACAGTGAGTACGCTCTATGACGGACAGACAGAAATTCCCTATATAGCGATTGAAGTATATCCGGTTACGCAGGACACAATAAAGGATACGGTAATTGCTGACGGATTTCATCTGGAGGAGGATATCTACAATTAATGCTCCAGGGTGCCTGAAGCGGTCGGGCTGCAGCGGGAGATCTACAGTGTAAAACTATGCTTTTGGTATAAATAAGCAGGAAAAAGCGGTGTAAAATTTTGCGCCGCTTTTTTATTTGATGAAGACAGCAAGGTTTTACTCTGTACAAGCAAAAGATTCTATTGTTAAAAGTGCCATCTATTTGCTAATATAAGAATGAAAAAAGGGAAAGGTTCACAGTGCTGATTGTGGAGCACTAAAATTTAAAAAGGAGGGTATGAGCAAGTTGTATAGAAATTACCTGTAAAATGAAAAAATATGAACAATTGGTTCCGCCTGAAAGTAAGGCGGTTTTATCAGAGAATTTTTCAATAATAAGTGGTAATTTTTATTAAAAAGAAACTAGTTAACTATAAAATGAGGCTGTATGCTTCAAAAAAAGAAGAATCATTAGGAGGATAAAAATATGAAAAGCAAGGTATTAGGATTTGTTATGTCGACTGTTTTAGCACTGGGATTACTCACCGGATGCGGTGCAGGGGGAGGAACTGAAAAGGCAAGTGACACAGCAGCAGCTACTGAAACGCAGGCTAAGACCAATGCTGAGACGAATGCTGAAACAGCAGCTACAGAGGCAGCAGCGTCAGAGGAGAATACTACAGCAGCAGATGATAAGAAATCTGACGGGGATTTACAGGTGGGAATCGTTTTACCTACTAAGGATGAGCCGAGATGGCTTCAGGATCAAAAGCAGTTTGAAACTATCCTGGGAGATGCAGGGTTCAGCAATCAGGTATTATTTAGTCAGGGATCTTCAGCAACAGAGAAGACAAATGTTGAGACTTTGATTTCCCAGGGGATCGACGTACTTATCATATGTGCACAGGATGCATCCGCAGCAGCGGCAAGTGTTGAAGAAGCAAAAGCAGCAGGCGTAACCGTAATTGCTTATGACCGTTTGATTACCGGAACAGATGCAGTGGATTACTATGTAACCTTTAACAGCTTTGCAGTTGGCGAAGCGCAGGGCCAGTACTTAATTGACAATGCACCGGAAGGAAAAGATATTCCGCTTTATTTGTACGCAGGAGCAGCAACAGACAACAATGCTTTCATTTTCTTTGAAGGTGCATGGAGTGTGCTGCAGCCTAAAATTGCGGATGGCACATTTAAGATTGCCAATTCCCAGGAAGCAGAAGGTTTAAAGGATAAAGCAGAACTGACCAGAGATGAATTAGGAAAGATTATCGGACAGGTTACTACGGATTGGGATTTCAATGTAGCAAAATCAAAAGCAGAAGCAAACCTTACCAGCGCTTCCGCAGAAGCAAAAGGTGATGTGCTGATCCTTGCACCAAACGATGGAACTTCCCGCTCCATTGCAGATGTATTTGCAACAGATAAAGAAGTGACCAAATATGTAATTACCGGACAGGATTCCGAGCAGGCATCCATTCAGTACATAATCGATGGAAAACAGTCTATGACAGTATTTAAAGATACGAGAACACTGGCAGCGGATTCTGTTGAGATGGCAGTTGCAATCTTAAAGGGAGAAACACCGGTAACGGATGTTAATTATAATAATGAGGTAAAGGATGTCCCGGCAAAAGAAACGCCAATCGTAGTGGTAACGAAGGAAAATCTGAAAGAAGTACTGATTGACTCCGGATACTATGCAGAAGCAGAATTTACAGGATTATAAAACTATTAGCTTTTAAAGACGAAAGGGGCGGTTGTGATTCTTATCAGCGCCCCTTTTCGCAAGCCTGTTAACAGGCGCTTAGAAAGGAGGAAGAGCGTGAAGGAATATATATTGGAAATGAAACATATCACAAAAGAGTTTCCGGGTGTGAAGGCATTAAATGATGTGAATTTCAAAGTAAAGCGAGGGGAGATTCACTGCCTTGTGGGAGAAAATGGTGCCGGAAAGTCCACCTTGATGAAAGTTCTGTCCGGAGTCCAGCAATATGAATATGGTACTTATTCGGGTGATATCATCTTTAACGGGGAAGTACAAAAGTTTAAGTCCATTGCTGACAGTGAAGAAAAAGAAATTGCAATCATTTATCAGGAACTGGCGCTGATACCGGAATTAAGTATTTATGAAAATATTTATTTTGGTCATGAACTCATGAAAGGAAAAAGAATCGACTGGAATGAAACCATCGTAAAAGCCGGAGAAATGCTGAAAAAGGTAAAGCTTAACGCAGATCCTTCCATGAAAGTCAAAGAATTAAGCGTGGGAAACCAGCAGCTGGTGGAAATAGCCAAAGCTCTGAGCAAAAATGTAAAGCTGCTGATTCTGGACGAGCCAACTGCGGCGTTAAACGAAGATGACAGTCAGAACCTCCTGGCTTTGATTCAGGAATTAAAAAGCCAGGGCGTTACCTGTATTATGATTTCACATAAATTAAGGGAGATAACAGCCATTGCAGATACGATCACCGTTTTGAGAGATGGCGCAACGATCTGTTCCATGGATGTGGCAAATCAGAAGATTACAGAAGCGGAAATCATAAAACATATGGTAGGCAGGGAAATAGAACATATTTATCCCGCCCGGAAAAAACATGAAATTGGTGATATTTCTTTAGAGCTTAAGAACTGGACCGTAACGGACCCGGCGAAAGGAAAAGAAATTTTACATGATATCAGCCTGAATGTCCGTAAAGGTGAAATCGTGGGACTTCAGGGCCTGATGGGAGCAGGAAGAACAGAGCTTGCTATGAGCATCTTTGGCAACCCCTCCGGATACAAGGTGACAGGCGGCGAACTTTACATAAATGGCAGACCGCGTAAATTTAAGAATCCCAGAGAAGCGATTCAGGACGGGCTTGCCTATGTTTCAGAGGATCGTAAAGGGAATGGGCTGATTTTAATCCAGGACATCAAGTTTAATATTTCCATTGCCAACTTAAAAGAATTGACAGAGGGATTGTCTATTAATGAGAATAAAGAAATTCAGACAGCAAATTCATTCCGGGAGTCCATTAATATCAAAGCACCTTCCATTGAACAAAAGACCGGAAAGTTAAGCGGGGGAAATCAACAGAAGGTACAGCTTGCAAAATGGATTTTTGTAAATCCGAATGTCTTAATTCTGGACGAGCCTACTAGGGGAATTGATGTTGGCGCAAAGTTTGAGATTTATTCTTTAATGAATAAGCTGGTAGAACAGGGAATGAGCATTATTATGATATCGTCTGAATTACCGGAGGTACTGGGAATGAGTGACCGGCTTTATGTAATGTCGGAGGGCAGGATTACCGGGGAACTAATAGCGGAAGATGCTGATGAAGAAAAGGTTATGGAGATGGCAATCAGATCATAGGAGGTTGAAGGAATGAAGGAACATAAAGAAAAGCAAGGGTTAGGAAAAGAGATTGTTTCCCTGTTAAGAGCAAATATCCGTGATTATATGAT
>NZ_JNGB01000202.1:0-3623 GCF_001029355.1 Robinsoniella sp. RHS | reverse complement strand
TATTGTAATTACAGATGAAAACGGCATATTTAATACTGCATCCGCCCATGTTCCACACAGCCAGAATACAAACAGAGGTAAAACGGCTGAGGATGGTATCTGGTTTGGAAGTCTGGATACACTGGATGACAATAAAGGGGCACTTCTATATGATACGTATCGGTTTGAGGAACTGCCTTGTGAAGCAAATGCAGATAAGATCCTTATGAAACCATTTGATATTGTCATTAAGAAAAATATGACGGTAGTGGATTTAGGGACAATTACCAATGATTATAAGCCAAAGCCGGAAATAGGAACAACTGCAACCGATAAAGAAACTGGAGGGCATGAAGGGTTTGTGAATGAAAAAACAACCATAGTGGATCTGGTGGAATATGTAAACTTGATTATTGGAAAAACATATGTGGTAGATGGTGTTGTTATGGATCTGCTAACCGGAAAACCGCTCTTAGTAAATGGGAAAGAAGTAAGGGCGAAAAAGACTTTTACAGCAGAGCAGCCAACCGGAAGCATAGAATTGGAATTTACTTTCGATTCTTCAGCATTAAAGGGAAAAGAGGTTGTTATTTTTGAAACCCTGTACCAGGATGAAAAAGAAGTAGCGGTACATGCGGATCTGAAAGATAAAGGGCAGACGGTTAAGTTTGAAGAGCCAAAGATAGGTACCACTGCAACCGATAAAGAAACCGGGAAGCATAAAGGATTTGTGAGCGAAAAAACAACCATAGTGGATCTGGTGGAATATGTCAATCTAATTGTTGGAAAAACTTATATTGTAGATGGTGTTGTAATGGATCTGTTAACCGGGAAAACGCTTATCATAAATGGGAAAGAAGTAAGAGCCAAAAAGACATTTACAGCAAAACAGCCAAATGGAAGCATAGAACTGGAATTTACTTTCGATTCTTCAGCGTTAAAGGGAAAAGAAGTGGTTATCTTTGAAAGCCTGTCTTATGAGGGGAGGGAGATAGCAAGCCATACAGACCTGAAAGATAAAAACCAGACCGTGAAGTTTGAAAAGCCAAAGATAGGCACTACCGCAACGGATAAGGAAACTGGTAAACATGAAGGATATGTAAATAAAACAACAACAATTGTAGACCTGGTGGATTATACCAACCTGATTGTTGGAAAAACATATATTGTAGAGGGCATTGCGATGGATCCGTTAACTGGAAAACCGCTCTTAATAAATGGCAGGGAAGTGATAGTGAAAAAGACATTCACAGCCGACCAGCCAAACGGAAGTGTATCATTGGAATTTACTTTCGATTCTTCGGAATTAAAGGGAAAAGAAGTGGTTATATTTGAAAGCCTGTCTTATGAAGAAAGAGAAATTGCCAGCCATGCAGATTTGAAAGATAAAAACCAGACCGTAAAGTTTGTTGAAAAAGTGAAATTGTTAAAGCCTGTAAGTAATCCAGGAATAACAAAAACAAATCCGCCCAAAACAGGGGATAATACAGCAATCATACTCTGGGCAGTTATACTTGCCGTATCTGCGTTAGGAATAGCTGGAGTTTTTGTTTATCAGAGTAAGAAAGGTAAAAAAGTAAGAGAAGAGGGAAATAGGCGCTTGTAGAACAGGTGTCTATTTTTATGCATGAAAACTAAAAACCAATAAAAAGAAAGAATGAGGTAATTAAAATGAAATTAGTATTAGACTCGAAAAAAACATTTGGAGATTTATTATATTTAGGATTTAGTGAAAAATTTAAATATGAGGATGGAAAGAAAACAAAAGAAGTAGAGGGATTTGCCTGCCGTCTGGCGTCTTCTCTTATGGGTGCCCAGATTGAAGTACTTGTGCCGCCAACTGTATCCGTAGATATGATTCAGTTTGGACGTAAAGTTGCTGTGCCGGAGGTTTCCTGTGATCCGTATGGACGAAGTTCCGAGGGTTCCTCTTTTGCAGAAGTGGTGCTTCGCTGTACAGCGGATACCATTTTGGATTGTTCTATGGAAAAGACACAGGGAGGTAATTCGGGAAATAATCCAGGAAACCACCCAAGCGGTAATCCGGGAGGAAAACCAGAAGAAAAGAAGTAATGGAATGATGAGGGCTGATGATGGCAGGTGCGGGATGCATCTGCCATTTTTAGAAGTTACCAGGAAATAAGCAGTGGAGGAAAAAGAATGGCAAATTTATTAAAGAAAGCCGGGAAGTGGATCCTTACATGGTTTCCTATAGCCTGGTATAAAATATGCCGGGAGCAGATCTGTTATGTTCTGGCGCTTGTGACGTCAATCGGAGTTTTTATTGTATGGGAAGCATTTTATCAGGACGGATCCGTGTTGGGTGAATACAAGCGTGCAGTGCAAATCTTTATGTCTGCGGAGTATGTCAGGATATGGAGCCTTGCAATTATGGCTTCTTTTTGTATCTTAAATATAATACAAAGAAATTGGGGTAGATTAACGGCAGTGTTACTGGCTATAGCCGGCATACAGGCGAGGGTATATTTCTACTGTGCGGATATCTGGCAGAGCCTTGCCAGCATGTTTGTGGTTTCTCTGGTGTATGTAACCGTGCTTAATTGCTTGGAAGCAATCGTAAACCAGAGAGGGAGCAGCATCCTGCATCCAAAAGAAATGCCGGAAATAAAGTATAACACGATAAGGTTCCGTGAGTGCAGGAGAGAGGAAGATATGAAAGAAAAGAAAGGGGCTGAAAAATCGGGTGAAACAAAGTAAGGAGCAAAAAGAGCAGAAGAAACAGTATCCGAAAAGAAGTTATAAAGGAATCCTGCAAAAGATCTTCTGGACGGGATTCTGCCTGGTGCTTGGAATGAGCGCTGTTGCAGTGATCCGAACGGTAAATATGGATAACCGGCTGCAAAGTATCCAGACTGTGGTGGAAAGCCAGAAAAAGGCACTGGAAAAGATGCCGCAGGAAGATAAAAAGCCAGAAGAAAACAGCGTTGCTGTAAATGAAGAAGGTGCAAAGATTTTTGCATGTAACTTTGCCAAAGAGTTCTATACGTGGAACTATAAAAAGGAAAAGGCAGAGGAACGTGCACAGCGGTTAAAAGAGTATCTGGCAGGCGGTTTGGATGCCACTGCCGGATATGATATTACAAGGCTTGATACGGCAAGCAAGGCGGATGAATGTAAAGTATGGCAGTTTGAAGTATCCGGGGATGTTGTGGATCTTGTGGTGAAAGTAAATTATACGTTGACTAAAAAAGTGAAAGAAAAGAAAAAGACATCGGAACAGGCAGTCAAAGAAGAACGTTATCTGCATCTTTCCCTGGTCACGGATGGCAGTAATTTTAAATTAAGGTCACTTCCGTATCTGATTCCGGCACCTCCTGTTATGGAATATGCCCTAAAGGCAGACCAGCCGGATGCATCTACGATGGTAACGGATGAAACATCCAGTAAAGAAATTTACAGCTTTCTGGAAACTTTCTTTAAATTTATGGCAACCGGAACAACGGAAGAACTGCGGTATTATACGAAGTCGGAAGTAGAGAGCCTGAAAGGCATATATGAGTTTATCCGGCTTGACAATGTAGCAATATACCAGGAAAAAGAAGGATACCAGGTGTTTACAGATGTCTGGATGCAGGATGTATCAACAAAGGCAGAAATATTGATGCAGACATCTGTCACTCTGG